>DMSR01000288.1 GCA_003457145.1 Bacillus sp. (in: firmicutes) | reverse complement strand
ATTAGTGCAGTGATCACTCCGATTGGCAATTCTGTTGGGGAAATAATCGGAGTGATCACTGCACTAATTGGTGCGCCAGTATTTGCGGTCATCCTAATGAATAGACGAAGTGAAAGAAGAGGATAAGTGATGCTGAACATTGAAAAATTAACCGGCGGATATTCAGGTGATTCTGTTATCAAGAATGTCTCCTTTCAAGTGGAAACAGGCGAGCTTTTTGGCATATTAGGCCCAAATGGCAGCGGAAAAACCACCTTGTTAAAGATGCTTAGCGGCATCCTCCCTTTTTCCAGAGGCAATGTCACTTTAAAAGGCAGGTCGCTCAAGGAATACACGGCAAAGGAGCTGGCGAAAATCATTGCCGTCCTGCCACAGCATACTTCCCAGGGATTCTCCTATACAGTAAAAGAGACCGTTTCACTTGGAAGATATGCCCACCAAAAGGGGTGGTTTCAGTCATGGTCGGAGGAAGATGAAGTGATCGTCCAGCAGGTTATGGCTCAGACAGGGGTCTCCGCTTTTGAACATCTCTTTATCAATGAACTTTCAGGAGGGGAGCGTCAGCGAGTATTCTTGGCACAGGCGCTTGCCCAGGAGCCGGAAATTCTGCTCCTTGATGAACCGACAAACCATCTTGACCTTTCCTTTCAAAAAGATTTGCTTGATTTGCTGAAAAGCTGGACGAAGGAACGCGGACTCACCGTCATCTCGATTTTCCATGACCTTAATCTTGCAGGCTTATATTGTGACCGGCTTCTGTTAATGGAAAATGGTGAAATCAATCTTAATGATGTACCGAATGAAGTGCTGCGCGAGGAGAGGATTCGTGCTGTTTACCGGACCAGCATCCAGAAGCAGCCCCATCCGAAAGTAGCCGCGCCCCAGCTTGTGCTACTCCCCGAGTCACTGACTCAGGAAACAGAGCAGCTATTTATCGATGAAGCTCTTCTTCAAATGTCTGAGCAGTTCATTGCATTGAAATCGCCAATCCCCTTAAAAACGATGTCATCGGGTGTAGTCGGCTCTGGATTTGGCTGGTACAGCAACTTCGTGAACAGGCATGTGAACAAGAATTACAATTGCAGTGACCACAAGAAAGAGATGATAGATTACTTAAGGTCCAATGGCTTCGAGCCTGGGGAGACGGTAGGGATGATGACAGCCGTAATGCTCGAGGATGTCACCTATGAACTCTATAAGGAAGATGGATTTTCAGTATTTATTGTTGTTACCGCCGGTGTGGGCAATGCAATGGATGCATCAAAAAGTGGTCTTCACTCTTATACCAGGACACCTGGCACAATCAATTCATGGGTATTTATCAGTGGTGAACTAACGGATGAAGCATTTATCCAGAGCATCATGACGGCAACAGAAGCAAAAGTGAAGGCGATGCATGACCTGGAAGTGAAGGACCGTGTGACCGGCACGCTTGCTACGGGCACATCCACGGATAGTATCCTGATTGCTGCCACCCAGAGGGGGGAAATGCTTGAATATGCCGGCACTATCACCGCTCTTGGCAAAATCATCGGCAGAGGTGTGTATGAATGTACAAGCAAGGCCATTTGGAAGAGCAGGAAAAGGGTGGTCAAATGATCCTTCATCACATGATCGCCATCATCATAGCTGTGATTCTCGATTGGTTTATCGGCGATCCCCCGGATTGGCCTCATCCAGTCAAATGGATGGGTTCATTGATCAGCCGTCTTGACCGGTACCTAAACAGTGGATCTGCAAGAAAGGCAAAAGGAATCGTAATGCTCACCGCCGTCTTGTTCATCGTTGGCAGTCTCGCTATCCTGCTGACGTGGACCTTTTATATGATCCATCCAGCAGCAGGTATTCTCATGGAAGCCGTCCTCATTTCGACGACCATAGCGCAAAAAAGCCTGAAAGAAGCTGCCCTTACAGTATATCAGCCGCTGAAAAATGGAGATATCGATGATGCGAGGCATAAGCTGAGCTATATAGTGGGCCGGGATACAGATAAGCTTGACGAATCTGAAGTGGTCCGGGGTGCAGTGGAAACCGTAGCTGAAAATACGAGTGATGGAATTACTTCTCCTCTGTTCTGGGCATTGATCGGCGGCGCTCCATTTGCGCTAATCTATCGGGCTATCAATACTTGTGACTCCATGGTCGGCTATAAAAATGAAAGATATCTGGAGTTCGGCTGGGCTTCAGCGCGTTTGGATGATGCAGCGAATTGGATTCCAAGCAGGATCACCTCCATCTGCATGCTAATCGGCAAGCGTCCCCACTACTTTACACGGAAAAAGGCATGGGCTATTATCCGCCGTGACGCAAGAAAGCATCCGAGTCCGAACAGCGGGTGGGGTGAAGCGGCTGTTGCAGCGATTCTTTGCGTTCAGTTGGGTGGCGTCAACTATTATAATGGAATCCTTTCAAACCGGGCGACAATGGGGGATCCGCTTGTTCCATTGGAAAAGAGTCATATTTTAAACGTAAATGAAATGGTTACAATCACAGTCATCATCTTTTTATTATTCCTTTTGCTTGGAGGGGTGCTCTTTGAAATGGCCAGCTCATGGATCCAATCCACACTATTTGTTTGACGCATTGAATCTGAAGATGCCTGAAGAGCGAGTGGATTTCAGTGCCAATATCAATCCACTTGGGCCTCCTGCTGTCTTAAAAGAGAATTGGAATCAGCTTCTGTCCCTCATTACCGATTATCCAGATCCACAGGCAGCGGTACTGAAGAAAAAGCTTGCAGTCAAGGAAGGGCTAGAAGAAAGCCAAATATTGATTGGCAATGGCGGTGCTGAAATTATTTCTTTGATTGGCAGGCTGCTTGCCGGTAAAAATGCTGTGATTATCCAGCCAGCTTTTTCTGAGTATGAAGAAGCTTGTATCGTCAATGGTTGTGCCGTACAGTATCACCATTTGCAGCCTGGAAGCTGGGAATGGGCAAACGACGAGTTGTCCCAAAAGCTTGCAAACGCTGATGCTCTGTTTCTCTGCAATCCCAATAACCCTACTGGTGTTTATTTTTCCAGATCGGATGTCCTTCATTTGCTTGACGAATGCAGGAAGAATGACTGTTTATTGATTATTGATGAGGCTTTTTATGATTTTTTGCCTGTTTACCAGCCAATCGTCCCATACATAAAAAATTGTCCGCATTTGCTTGTCATCAGGTCAATGACCAAAATGTTCGCGATTCCAGGCCTTCGCCTTGGCTATCTTCTGGCACACACTGAAGTAATCAGGAAGATTGGTGTCTTTCAGCCTCATTGGAGCATTAACGCACTTGCATTGAAGGCAGGTGAATGGTGCCTTGATAGTGAATCATACATAAAAGAAACAACCAGGCTCATTGAAGAGGAAAAGCTGAGGCTTTTCCATTTTTACCAGGATCACAAACTTTTGTTCTCTCCATCTCAGATTAACTTTTATCTATTGAAGGATCCTTCTTTAAATAACCAGCTGCCTTTCCTGAAATTTTTAATTCAAAGAGGATTGATTCCAAGGCACACTCAGAACTTCCCAGGACTTGCCGGTGAGTGGCTCCGATTTGCCGTCAAGGGACGCAGGGATAATGATAAATTGATGGAGGCGGTTGAGGAATGGCTGAACAATCGTCAATAATTTTCATTAGCGGGGGTGTACGGAGCGGAAAAAGCAGCTTTGCAGAAAAGCTTGCAGCCCAGTACGCAGGACAGGTTCCCGGAAGGCTGCATTACCTTGCAGCGGGCCAGCCTAGTGACAGAGAAATGCAGGAAAGAATAACAAGGCATCAAAATGATCGGAGTGCGAGCGGCCTGGATTGGAGCACATGGGAGCAGCCCAGGTATCTATCAAGGCTATCTCATTTATTTTCCTCCGATGATGTCATCCTGCTGGACTGCCTGACGACTTTATTGAATAATCATTTTTTCAATGAGGAAGAGAAGGGGAGTGATCCAGATTTCCTACGGACCATACAGCGCACGATTTCACATGATATTGATGTCCTCGCCCAAAATTGCCGAGCATTGATTGTTGTCAGTAATGAAGTCCTATCCGAACCTTTAGCTGATAATGAACTTGTCTTTACATATGCAAGGGTGCTTGGCCAGCTCCACCAGTCCATCGTTAAAAAGTCACGGTCTGCTTATCTTGTTGAAGCCGGCATACCGGTTTTGATGAAAGGAGGGGAGAAAGAATGAAAGGAATCATGGTACTCGGCACTGCATCAGATGTTGGCAAAAGCCTGATTGCAACAGCTATCTGCCGCACTTTTGCAAACGAGGGCACCCGAGTGGCACCCTTCAAATCCCAGAACATGTCCAACAACTCCTATGTCACCTGTGATGGAAAAGAAATTGGAAGGGCCCAGGGAATTCAGGCAGAAGCGGCAAAAACGAAGGCAACTGTCTGGATGAATCCAATCCTTTTGAAACCCCGGTCCGAACAGCACTCAGAAATCGTCCTGCTCGGGAAAGCTAGTGATACCTTGTCTGGTAAGGGGTACAGGGAATCATTCTATGAAAAAGGCCTAGAGACCATCCAGGCTGCTCTCGTTCAACTTGAGGAGGAGTACGATGTAATTGTCATGGAGGGGGCGGGAAGTCCAGTTGAGATCAATTTAAAGGATCGAGAGCTTGTTAATATGAAGGTAGCTGAGATTGCTGATGTCCCGGCTGTTTTGGTAGCGGATATTGACCGGGGAGGCGTGTTTGCCAGCATCATCGGAACCTTGGAGCTTTTGACAGAAGGAGAGAGAGCTCGCATAAAGGGTCTGATTATTAATAAGTTCCGCGGAGATGCTTCCTTATTCGAGGATGGAGTCAAATGGCTGGAATGCAGGACAGGTATCCCTGTTCTTGGGGTTCTTCCATACATTGAAAACCATATGATAGATGGGGAGGATTCACTTTCCATCCCGGCTTCAATCTCGAGGACGGGCCTGGATATTGTTGTGATCAGACCGCCCTATATTTCGAATTACAGTGATATCGAACCTTTTTATTTTGAACAGGATGTTTCGATCCGCTGGGTCAGCGAACTTTCCAAAATCGGCACTCCGGATGCAGTGATCCTGCCTGGGACGAACAGCA
>DMSR01000325.1 GCA_003457145.1 Bacillus sp. (in: firmicutes) | reverse complement strand
CGGCAGCGCCCATTCCTCCGCCAATACACATAGTCACGACACCAAATTGTTCATTGCGGCGCTTCATTTCATGAATGATAGACAAAGTCAGCTTTGCGCCAGTTGTGCCAAGCGGGTGTCCAAGCGCAATTGCTCCGCCATTGACATTGACCTTATCCTCATCAAGCCCAAGTTCTCGAATGACCTGGATCGATTGTGAAGCAAATGCCTCGTTCAATTCAAAAACACCAATATCAGATACCTGCAGGCCAGCTAATTTCAATGCTTTAGGAATCGCTACCACTGGTCCTATTCCCATGATTTCAGGCGGCACTCCGCCAAGAGCGAAGGACCTGAACTTCGCCAAAGGTTTCAAGCCAAGGGATTCAGCCTTTTCCCTGTCCATTACCATGACTGCTGCAGCTCCATCACTTGTCTGTGAGGAATTCCCTGCGGTTACAGATCCTGTGATTGAAAATGCAGGGCGCAGTTTGGCGAGAGTTTCCAGATTAGTGTCAGGCCGGACACCCTCATCTTGTTTAAACTGAATTGTCTTCTCAACAAGTTTGTTGTCCTTGCCCACCGAGCGCACAGTTAGATCGACAGGAACAATCTCTTCCTCAAACTTCCCTTCCTTGATCGCTTTAGCCGCACGCTGGTGACTCCTCACTGCAAAAGCATCCTGGTCTTCACGTGAGATTCCGTACTTTTTTGCTACTTCCTCTGCTGTATGGCCCATACCCATATAATATTGCGGAGCCGTTTCAGCCAGCTTTGCATTTGGCCGTGTTACATGGCCCATCATCGGCACAAGGCTCATCGATTCTGCCCCGCCTGCAATGATTGTGTCCGCATGCCCGATCATGATTCTTTCAGATGCATTAGCAATTGCCTGCAATCCTGAAGAACAATATCGGTTGATTGTAATGGCGGGTACTTCGTGGGAAAGCCCAGCCAGCGCACCAATATTGCGAGCCATATTCAGCCCTTGCTCTGCCTCTGGCATTGCGCAGCCGATGATCAAATCATCGATGTTACCTTCATAATTGCCTGCTCGTTTTAACGTTTCTCTGACTACAAGTGCCCCGAGATCATCAGGACGCACATTTGCAAGCGTACCCTTCTTTGCCCTGCCCACCGGCGTCCGGGCTCCGGCGACGATTACCGCTTCTCTCATCTCATTCCCTCTCTTTCCTTGGATGTTCGATTTAAAAAAATATCAAGNNGAGCATATGCTGCATGCGCTGCTGTGATTTCGGTTCAGCAACAAGGCTTAAGAACGCTTCTCTTTCAAGGTCAAGCAAGTATTGCTCATCGACTTCTGTTCCGTATGGAATCTTGCCGCCCGCAATGACATATGCAAGCTTCTTAGCAATTTTCAGGTCGTGTTCAGAAATGTAGCCTGATAGATGCATGGTCTGGGCACCCAGGAGCAGGGTTGCATATCCAGATTCTCCCGTCACTGGCACTTTCTTCCGGACCGGAGCCTTGTAGCCTTTTTCATAAAGACTCAATGCTGCCTGCTTAGCATCGTATAGCAGATGGTCTCCATTTACGCTTAAACCATCAGCATGATTCAGGAAGTTATTTTCACGAGCTTCTTCTCCTGAAGTGGAAACCTTCGCCATTGCGATTGTTTCGAATACTTTATTGGCGACCTTTTGCAGGTCGAAATCTACGCCGTTTGGCAATCCTTCCAGATGCTTGATGTATAGTTCTTTGTTACCGCCTCCGCCTGGTATCAAGCCTACACCTGCCTCAACAAGTCCCATGTAGGTTTCCATTGAAGCCTGGATATGGGCTGCCGGCAAGCACATTTCCGCGCCGCCCCCGAGTGTCATCCCGAACGGAGCAGCAACTACCGGCTTTGAGCAGTATTTGATTTTCATCGTCGTCTGCTGGNNTGGAACTGGCGGACAACCATATCAAGATCCCATATATTATCATCCTGCGCTTCCATCAGGATCATCGCCAGGTTCGCTCCTACTGAGAAGTTTTTGCCCTGGTTTCCAATGACAAGTCCCTTAAAATTCCTTTCAACCTCATCAATTGCAAAGTTAATCATTTGGAGGATGTCCGGTCCGATCGAGTTGCTGTGTGAATGGAATTCAAGCAGGGCGATTCCATCGCCAAGGTCGATCAGGCTTGCACCGCCATTCTTTTTGATTACGCCTTTCTGCTTCTTCAGAAGCTTCAAGTTAATGACTTTTGGATTCTCTTCAACTGAAACATATTCGCCATTGTGGTAATAGCTGACTTTGCCTTCTTCCTCTTTGTAGAAGGAGGTGAATCCTTTTTCGACCATATCTTTTACCCATGAGGGAACTGCTTTTCCTTCAGCTTCCATTATAGCGATTGCCTTTTCAACACCTAATGCATCCCATGCTTCAAAGGGTCCCATTTCCCAGCCGAATCCCCACTTCATTGCTCGGTCAACAGCTACAATATCATCGGCAATTGTACCTAATAAGTCAGCAGAGTAGATAAGCACAGGACTGAAGATATTCCAAAGCAGATCTCCAGAGCGGTCCTTCGCATAAATAAGCGCTTTCATTTTGTTCTTCAGGACTTTTTCCTGTTTGGCCATTTCAGTCGAAGCAGTCTTTAATTTCTTCCGTGGACCATATTCCAGTGTTTGCGGATCAAGTTCAAGGATTTCCTTGCCTTGCTTCAGGAAGAAGCCCTTACCGGATTTGCTGCCGAGCCAGCCTTTTTCAAGCATTTTTTTCATGAATTCTGGTACTTCAAATACTTCTTTTTCCTCACCCTCAACTTGCTCATATACATTCTTAGCAACATGCGCAAATGTATCCAAACCTACGACATCCAGCGTACGGAAGGTAGCACTCTTTGGACGGCCAATTAGCGGGCCAGTTACTGAATCAACCTCTCCGACACTATAGCCGCCTTTTACCATTTCGCGTACAGTTACGAGCAATCCATATGTCCCAATCCGGTTAGCGATGAAGTTAGGTGTATCTTTCGCCTCCACGACGCCTTTTCCAAGTTGATCTTCCCCAAAAGACTTGATGAAAGTCAGGACTTCCGGGTCAGTATCTTTCGTTGGAATCACTTCCAACAGCTTTAAATACCGCGGAGGATTGAAGAAATGCGTGCCAAGGAAGTGTTTCCTGAAATCATCGGAGCGTCCTTCAGCCATTGCTTCGACAGAAATACCGGAAGTATTAGAACTGATGATGCTCCCCTGCTTGCGGTATTTGTCTACATCAGTGAAGACTTTCTTTTTTATATCAAGGTTCTCTACAACTACTTCTATTACCCAGTCAACATCTTTCAATTTTGTCATATCATCCTCAAAGTTCCCCGCGGTAATTAAGGCGAGATTCCTTTTGGATGTCAAAGGTGCAGGTTTTTGCTTTAACAGTTTTTGCAATGCGCCTGCACTTATTTTGTTGCGCACCTGTTTGTCATAAAGCGTCAGGCCTTTCGCCTTTTCATCTTCCGTTAATTCCCTAGGTACTATATCCAGCAGCAATGTCGGTATTCCGATGTTTGCCAGATGTGCCGCAATCCCCGATCCCATGACACCTGAACCAAGAACGGCTGCCTTTTGAATTTGTCGCATCAAATTTGTCTCCCCCTTTGACTCTTTTTGAATGAATACTCATTCATTTTTGCACCAAAAAAAATGGGCATATAAATGAGACTTGTTAAGTACTACTATAAAAGATTTGAAAAATTTCCGCAATAACAAGGTGCTGAAAAAAGAAAATTTTTTGAATTTTTTAATATACAATTAGAAATAGGGTGTTGGGACATCATAAAAAAGCGATCACGAACCAGGTCGCATGCTTGTTTTACCAGGCAATATGATGCGAATATCCAAGATGGAGGGAAAAACATGGCAAGATTGAAAAAGAACCCGTCTAAAGCTGGCGTAAGTGCGGCAAGCGTCAAAGGTAACGCCGGACCCTCAATGGGCCAGGGCGGAGAAAGAAAAGTGAATAGCCAGAACAGCCAGTATAAGAAATAGTTAAAATAAAGGCAGGCTGACAAAAGTCAGCCTGTGCCTGATTATTTTTTGAACATGCCTTTTAATACAAATGCCACGTTGGCTGGGCGCTCAGCCAGGCGTCTCATGAAGTATCCATACCAGTCTGTGCCATATGGGACATAGACTCGCATGGTATAACCATCATTCGCAAGCTCCAGCTGTCTTTCCGGCATAATACCATATAGCATCTGGAATTCGAATTGGCTGTTTGGAATATTATTAGCTTTTGCGAATTCTTTGGTGAAATCGATTATCGCATCGTCATGGGAAGCAACCGCTGTATAATTTCCATTCAAAAGATGCATTCTGATAATCTTCTTGAGGTTCTCATCAACATCCTTTTTCTCCGGAAATGCAACTTCCGGCGACTCTTTGTAGGCCCCTTTTACCATACGGAGGTTTGGTGAATATTGATTTAAGTCTTCGATATCCTTTTCGGTTCTATACAGATATGCCTGAATTACCGTACCAACATTATCATATTCCGACTTTAATTGTTTAAAGATGTCCAGCGTTTTTTGGCAGCGCGAATAATCCTCCATATCAATGGTCACAAACACATTGTTTTCCTTGGCTGTGTCCAGAATTCTGCGCATATTCTTCATGATTACTTCATCTGAAATATCGAAGCCCAAGGATGTCATTTTCACACTGAGCTGGGAATTTAATTTCTCACGGCCAATTGCCTGGATTGCCTGGATTGAATTGTCGGCCCGCTCATTGGCTTCTTTTTCATTGTCAACGAATTCACCAAGGAAATCAATTGTGACAGCGAGGTTCTTCTCGTTTAATCCTTTTATGACCTCCACAGCTTGATCAATTTTCTCACCTGCTACAAAGCGGGATGCACCTAATCGCAGACCATACCTCTTTGCCATCCTCGTGAAAAATTTATTTTTTGATAAAAAAAGAAAAAAGTCCTTCATCATTTTTTCCATAGCATTTCCTCCCCTTTTTGAAAACGATTACACAATCCCCTAAAATTTTTACTTCTTATATATATCTAAAATTTCAAACTCATTTTATCACTTTTTTAGAATTTTGAATATTACTTTTGTGCAAAAATGTTCATTGTGCGAATTTGTTCTATTTTACGATTACTGATCAGAATACTTTATTTCGGCTTGGGAAAGATAATAGTCGATTAAGTAAACATATTTCAGGAGGTTCAGTATGCAGCAGCAAAACATGAATTTTCAAAATCAGCAGCAGGGACTCATGCAAACACCACCTACAGTCGTTTCCACAAAAGATTCTCTATATTTAACTGATATGCTTTCATGGAATCTTCTTGCCATGAAAAAAGCACATTTTTTTGCACAGCAATGTCAGGATCAAGAGCTGAAGACCGAAATCGAAAAATGCGGCCAGATGCACCAAAGACACTACGAAAAGATCCTTACGCATTTGAACAGCCCGCAAAACCAGGCTTACACAGGAATGCAATAGAAAGAAAAGCGCAAGCGCCTTGGTCAGCCCCGACAAGCGCTGGAGGGCCGACCATTGAAGTCGCTCTTTGACTTCATTGGGCGGACTGAAGTGACTCGAGGGGCTAGGCGCTGGAGCTGGACAAGAAACTGATAGCATATTCATACTTTCATACAAATATAAAAACCTTACCTAATACAGGAGGAAACCCGGATGAACCAGAACCAGAGCAAAATCCAGAATCCAGAAACACAAGTACAAAAAACACCGCAAATGAACGACCGTGATTTTATCAATGATATTTTAACGACTGAAAAATATATGACGGATTCATACACGACAGCATTGCATGAATTCAGCCATGATGCGCTATATCAGGATGTATTGGCAATCTATAATGAAACAGCAAATGCCCAGAGAAGCATCTACAATTTAATGTTCAAAAAGGGCTGGTATGGAATTGAAGCGGCAGAGGCGCAAAAGCTTCAGCAGTCACATCAGCAATTCCAAGGCTATTCATCACAGTTTCCTTATGGAAACCAGCTTCAATAGCATAATTGAAAAAGAACCATCTCTTCGACCTGAGATGGTTCTTCCTTATTTTTGCCGATTTTTTTCGTTCATTTCTTTAACATCTGCAATCACATTTTTAATTTGCTCTTTCGCGGCGGGATACTCTGCGTTCCAGTGTTTGGCAAGCGGCGGCATTGATTTGGCAATATGATTATAGAGGACCCATGTCTTCACCTTCTCCATATTTTCAGCGGAAGCCTCTCCTACCAATAATTCTGTGTACTTCTCGAGCAACCCATCAATTTGTTCTTTTAAAGACTGATCCATTTTAACACTTCCTTTAATTTTGCTGCTTGCAAACTCTCGGGCATGTACTGCAAAAATCGCCGCCCTCTGTCCTGAAATTAAAGCAGCATGTTTTCCTTACTCTGATCATGCTTTTTGATTCTTCCAGAAAAACAGGGTTGCTGAAATACCTTGATAAGGGATTCTGATGGTAATTTCCAAATAACGTTCCCGGTGCTAAATGAATCAAATAGTGAAAGTCTTCAGCGGACCTGGCTCTCAAGTCAGCATCTGCAGCCTCACGAAGCACTTTTTCATATAGCCAGTATATATAAATCGCGATGTTTTCCCAAAGGATCAGCTTCGGTATTTTAACAAGCTTCGAAACCGAATCCAAAATTGGAAAAAGACTATCTGCAAACAAATGCCTGATTGCGTCCGTTCTCCACTCATTCCGCATTTCAGATTGACAAACTGAAACTGACTTATTGACAAAATGAAATTCAGGCAGCCATGCGCCATTTTTAAAAGCATTTACCAAAGTGATGTTTTTAAGTGAAACATCCAGCTGCTTGTTAAAGGCGCTCATTGAAAAAAGATAGATGACAGCCAGAAATGCCTGCCTCTTCATGAAAATTGAAGCTGTTACCTTGATATCCTCTGCACGAAGCTGCTTCTCTGCCTTTTCGAGAAAGGAATTCAGGTTGGAATCATTCAGGAAATCCACAAGCTTGAAGCCTTCCTTTTCTGGCAGCTCGGGAGCAAAACGATAACTAATCAGATCTTCGATTTCCTGATCGGTAAGCTCTAAAATCATAAGGCAATTCCTGCTTTATTTTCGAGGATGCAGCGCCCTTTGCCGTATGGTATGCAAAGTGGAGTGCCAAACAGCGGATCCACTGTAACCTGGCAGTCCATTCCAAAAACATTCTTCACAAGGCCGCAATTGACGACAGCTTCAGGTTTTCCTTGATCAAATATCTTTGTATCCTTGATTGCGACAATATTATGAGCGTATCTGCATGCTAGGTTCAAGTCATGCAGCACCATTAAGATTGTCCTGCCTTCTTGTTCGTTCAATTCAAAAAGAAGGTCCAGTATTTCAATTTGATGGGTCATATCCAAATACGTTGTTGGTTCATCAAGCAGGATAATGTCGGTATCCTGTGCAAGTGTCATTGCGATCCAGGCACGCTGTCTTTGGCCGCCTGAAAGTGAATCGACGGTCCTGTCTTTCAGGTGGTCAATCCCGGTAGCCCTCAGAGCGTCTGTCACCTTTGCTTCATCTTCCTCTGACCATTGCTTTAGCCATGTTTGATACGGGTATCTCCCTTGTTTTACAAGCTGCAAAACAGTAAGCCCTTCTGGAGCCACTGGAGCCTGCGGCAGGATCGCCATTTTCCTGGCTACCTCTTTCGTTGAAAGCTTGGAAATCGCCTCACCCTCTAGCAGGATCGACCCTGTTTGAGGTTTCAGCAGTCTTGCAATCGATCGTAGGAGGGTTGATTTTCCGCAGCCATTTCCACCGATGAAAACAGTAATCTCACCCTTTGGAATCTTCAAATCCAATTCATTTATGATAATTGTATCGCCATAGGATAATGTTAGTTTTTCTGTCGCAATTGCCTGAACCATTTTCGTTCCCCCTTCTATTGTTAATGCCTAGGAATTCCTCGTTTTAAAGAGAAGGTATATAAAATATGGAGCACCAATGCTTGCGGTAAATACTCCGGCTGGAACCTCAAGCGGTGAAAACATCGTACGGCCAATAAGGTCGGCCATCATGACAAGTATTCCCCCGATTAATGCGGATACAGGCAGCAATGCGCCAAATGAAGAACCAACCATCCTTCTGGCCATATGGGGAGCCATCAGACCAACAAAGCCGATGCCGCCTGCGAAAGCAACAGAGCTTGCAACTAACGCCGTGCTAATCAGAAGAAGGGCAAAACGCTGACGCTGAACATGCCCGCCTACACCTGTAGCAATTTCCTCGCCAAGCTCCTGAACATTCACATTTCTTGCCATAATGAATGCGAGCAGCAGCATTAGCTGTGTCCATGGCACTAGTACAGCTACATTCGCCCATGTCGATCCATGAACAGTTCCGGTTATCCAAATATTCGCCTGACTCGCCCGGTAAATCGGCCCCATGATCATCATTAGAGTAGTAAGTGCCTGCATCATGGCTGATATTCCGATTCCGATCAAAATTAGCCTGACAGGGGAAACTCCATTCTTCCATGATAGAAAATAGACAAGGAAGCCAACGGCAGCAGCACCGGCGAATGCTGATAAAGGCATCCATTTTATACTGACTGTCAGCGCATTGTTATCATCACTGAAAAATGCTAAAAATCCTACGACAGCCACAGCTGCTCCACCGGTAATCCCCAATATGTCCGGCGATGCCAGCGGGTTTCTGATCATTCCCTGGAGCAGCCCCCCTGCTACAGCAAGGCTGACTCCTACCATCAATGCCACGATGATTCTTGGCAGCCTGAACGACTGGATCACCAGTCGTTCCATATCGCTTCCTCCGCCAAAGAATACCTGAATGACCGATAGCGGACTGATCGTCATTTCTCCCAAACCGGTACTGATAACAAAAACTGCAAATGAAAGGAGCAGCAAGCCGAGAGCGATGATTGCAGCTTTCTTATCGATTAAAAAAGATATTTTCCCTTTTGATAGGCGCAAACTTTTATATTGGCTCATTTACCGTTGAACCCCTTTCTCGCAATGTAAATGAAAAATGGAGTTCCAATCATTGCAGTCATGACGCCTACGGGAATTTCCTGTGGCATCAGAATATACCTGGCAGCAATGTCCGCAGCGAGAAGCAGCATTCCGCCAAAAATTCCTGAAAAAGGGATCACCCAGCGATGATCAATACCGACAACGGCCCTTGTAAGATGAGGAATGACAATCCCGATGAATCCAATTGGGCCAGCTACTGCAACGGACCCGCCAGATAATAAGATGATGATTGCTCCTGCACCAAGTTTGACCAGGCCTGTATTCAAACCAAGTCCCTTAGCTACATCCTCACCCATTGATAACACGTTCATTTTCGGCGAGATGAGAATCGCTGCTGTCCATGCTGCGCCCAAATATGGCAGTACGCCGATGAGTGTTTCCAGCTTTCGGCCCTGTACCGAACCAGCAAGCCAGAAAAGCACCTGCTCCAAGGCAGCTTCATTAAGCACAAGCAATCCTTGAGTAAAAGAAGCAAACATGGCAGTCATCGCGGCTCCGGCAAGAGTCAGTTTCATCGGAGTCAACCCTTCCCTGCCAGCAGACCCGATCACATAAACACTCACAGCAGCAACTGCTGCACCGAGAAAAGAAATCCATGTAAACGCCTGGAGGTTAGAAATCGAAAAGATCGTCACAGCAACAACCACAGCAAACCCGGCGCCAGCGTTCACACCGAAAATCCCCGGTGAGGCAAGCGGATTTTTCGTTAAGGTTTGCATCAATGTACCGGCAATTGCCAGGCTCGCACCGACTGAGGCAGCAATTAAAGCCCGCGGGAGCCTCACTGACTGGATAATAATATGTTCATTTGATCCATCAAAGCTTGTAAAGGCATTTATGGCAGTCCTCCAGGATGTCTCTGTATATCCATATACGATACTTGCCCACGATAGAAACAGGATTAGAATAATAGAAATGAAAAGTCCGGCCCATCTTTGGCCAGTTGTTTTAAGCAGCATAATGTCATTTGACCTTTCTGTTATAAAATGCCTTCAATACTTTTTACCTTATAGATAGTTTAAACGAAATGAGAATCATTTTCTGTAGAAAGCCAAGAAATTCACAAAGTCGTCAATGATTTTGAAAATCATTATCATTTACCGTTGACAAGAGCTATGCCCCCATTTTATCATGAAGATGCACCAATTGAAAACGATTATCATTAACATTACAGGAGGAACCACAAATGAAAGCTTCAAAATACTTACTTCCCCTCTTCACCCTCTTCACAATTCTGCTCTTGGCAGCATGTGGTGGAAACGAGGATGCTGCAGAGAAAACGGAAGATCAATCTTCAGCTCCAAAAGATACATCATATACAGTTGAGCACGCAATGGGTACTGAAACGTTAAAAGAGACGCCGAAAAAAGTCGTTATCCTAACAAATGAAGGAACTGAAGCCCTTCTTTCCCTTGGAGTAACACCAGTTGGTGCTGTGCAGTCGTGGACTGGTGATCCATGGTACGACCACATTGCTGAGGAAATGAAAGATGTTCAGGTTGTAGGCGTAGAAAGCCAGGTTAATGTAGAGGCGATTGCCGCTTTGAAGCCTGATCTCATTATCGGCAACAAAATGCGCCAGGAAGACATTTACGAACAATTGAAAGCAATTGCTCCGACGGTTTTTGCCGAGACATTACGCGGAAATTGGAAGGAAAACTTTGAGCTTTATGCAAAAGCAGTGAACAAAGAAGAAAAAGGTCAGGAAGTCATTTCTGCTTACGATCAGCGGATTGAAGATATTAAAGGAAAACTTGGTGACAAAATAAATATGGAGGTTTCCATGGTTCGCTTCATGGCTGGAGATGTTCGTATTTATCACAAGGATTCATTCTCAGGTGTCATCCTTGATCAAATTGGATTAGCCCGCCCTGAAAGCCAGGATGTAGATGACTTTGCTGAAAAGGGTGTTACACAAGAACGAATCCCAGCAATGGACGGAGACATCCTCTTCTACTTCACATATGAAGAAGGAGACGGAAAAGCAACAGGGATTGAAAAAGAATGGATTGAGAATCCATTGTTCCAAAACCTCGAAGTTGCAAAAAAGGGTGAGGTCCATAAAGTGGACGACGCAATCTGGAACACAGCAGGCGGCGTTAAAGCAGCCAACCTTATGCTAGACGATATTGAAAAGTTTTTCTTGAAATAATCCCCCCTTCCCAATATAAATATAGATTTAGAAACCCGCTAACTTTTAGCGGGTTTTTCTTTTTATCATGACTTTTTCGTAAACTTTGTTGCTTTCGCTATCAAAGTAAAATCGGCACGTGGGTTTTTACGCATTTTATTGCTTTCCCAGGCAGGAGTCCCCTTCGAAAAGAGACCGATGCCTCCTATAAATCGGGTGCAGGAACAATGCCAAAAAAACCTTTATCATAAACATTCCAGTTTAGGTAAGAATAAGCTTAAATTGAAATTGGCGGAGTGTGTAATGAAACAATTATTCAAGAAAAAGGTCATGAAAGAAATTGAGAAAGAGGCTGCCATACAAGATACTGAGGGCCACAATGGACAAAGACAGGATAATTTCCTGAATGACCATGAGTGGGAAAGATTAATCCTTAAATCACATGATTTCAAAAAAACATTTTACGTTAATCAAAAAACTGGCAAAAAGTTTTGTTTTTCATTTATGACTACTTTAGTAGATGAAAGCCTCTTGCAAAATAATGCCCTTCCCTACCTGCTTGAAGGAGATTTTAAGTTTATTGAGGATGTTAAAAAATTAATACCAGTCGCTGATGTCCAGATTTCCGAAAAAAATGAGGAAATCGAAACAAAACTTTTTAATGGATATGTTCTGCTTACATTAGAGGATGAAGAAAAGCGGTTTGCTTTCATTGCTGCACAAAAAGAAATAGTCAGAAACGTTGCCCAGCCAGAGGTGGAATTCAGCGTAATCGGTCCAAAGGAATCCTTTGTCGAATCGATAGACCAGAACCTCAACCTTATCCGGAAGAGGGTTCCAGTGAAAGAGCTGATTATTGAAAATTATACAGTTGGAACACTTTCCCATAGTGGTGTAGCAATCCTCTATATCGATGGCATAACGAACACCGATAATGTCGACACAGTAAGACAGAGGATAAAGGAAATCGAATTTGATGAAATCACTGATAGCTCATATATCGTGCAATTGATTTCGGATAACCAGAATTCCCCCTTTCCGCAATTGCTGGATACAGAAAGGCCCGACCGTGTCGCGGCCATTCTTGCTGAGGGAAAGGTAGCAATCCTTGTTGATGGCTCACCTCATGCGTTGATTGGACCAACAACTTTAGTGGAATTCTTCGGTTCGTTCGAGGATTATTTTTTAAACTATTTTCTTTCTTCCTTTTTCCGGCTAGTCCGTTTATTCGCGGTTGCCTTTTCGATTTTAATCACACCTATTTATGTTGCGGCACTTTCCTATCATTATGAATTGATTCCACAGGATTTGTTAAGCACATTAATTACATCTAGGAGAGAAATTCCTTTACCTCCTATTTTGGAAGCGTTGTTCCTTGAACTCACAATCGAGCTTTTACGTGAGGCGGGAGCCCGATTGCCTACAAAGGTCGGCCAGACGATTGGTATCGTGGGTGGAATCGTTATCGGGACAGCCTCGGTTGAAGCGGGACTGACAAGCAATGTGTTGCTGATCATTGTCGCATTGGCTGCACTCGCATCTTTTACAACACCTGTTTATCGGATGGGCAACACAATCCGGCTCTTGCGGTTCCCATTTCTATTTTTTGCCGAACTTTGGGGGCTGTTAGGAATTATGGTTTCGTTTGCTTTTCTTTTAACCCATTTAATAAGGCTGACCTCGCTTGGGCGGCCATTTTTGGAACCTTTGTATCCTCCAAGGGTTGCAGACTTTAAAGATGCTATTATCAGGCTCCCGTTCACGAGCCAATCACTGCGTCCACAGTATTTAAGAACTGAAAATCCGGTCCGCTTCAATGAAAAAAAAGCGAAGGAAAAGAAAGACATCGATGAATGAGTATTGGGGGGTTTTTAAGTATGATTCAGCAGCCTGTTCCTGAAAGATTGCAAATTTCGCCATTCCTTGTCCTCTATTTGATTATGTCGATGCAAATTGGTATCGGGGTGTTAGGCTATCAGCGCATCATAGCTAAGACCGCCGGACATGACGCCTGGATTTCAGTACTATTGGCTGGCCTAAGCATTCACATCATTGTATGGATGATTTATAAAATATGCGGAACGGTAGAAGGTGATATCGTAGCTGCCAATGCCTATGTCTTCGGTACAAAAATTGGCAATCTGATTAGTTCATTTTTTATCATTTATCTGCTCCTTTTCGCTTTGGCTGTTTTACGAACATTCATTGAAGTGATTCAGGTTTGGATGTTTCCGGAAATGAGTATTTTCTGGTTCAGCTTTGTATTTTTACTTTTGACTGTTTACATTGTTTTTGGTGGTTTTCGCACTGTAACTGGAATCGCGTTTTTCTGTATTGTCCTGCCAAGTTACTTGCTGCTGACGTTCGGTTTCGCGCTAAGATTCGCTGAGTACAGAAACTTGCTTCCCATTTTTGACCATAGTGTAAAAGAACTTGCGATCAGTGCTTACAAAATGTCTCTAACTTACATTGGATTTGAGATTCCAATCTTTTTCTACCCATTTATAAAGGAAGCACAAAAATCACAAAAATGGGCCCATTTAGGTGTCTTTATAACAACCATTATCTATACCATGCTGGTTGTCATTACTTTTGTTTACTTTCCACAAGAACAGCTGGCCAAATCCATTTGGTCTACCCTGGAATTGTGGAAAATCGTAAGCATGCCTTTTGTTGAAAGATTTGAATACATTGGCATTGCAAACTGGAATTTAGTTATACTGCCAAATATCTGTATCGCCCTTTGGGGTTCCAGCATGATTTTAAAAAGAGCTTTTAAGCTCCGTCAAAGAAAAGGAGTCGTGATTCTCGCCATTGTCTGCCTAATTGCCATTAACTTCTTTGATACACGGGATAAAATAAATTTTTTGAACGACTGGACAGGCAAGATAGGCTTCGGGGTAACGTATATTTATATTCCTTTTTTGTTTTTCGCTACAATGATCGCAAAGAAGGTGAAAAATAGATGAAAATAAAGAAATACCTCCTTTTCCTCTTCATTTCAGTTCTTTTGGGCGGATGCGTTGAAAAAGAAATTGTTGACGACGTAAATATCGAAATGGGAGTGGGTTATGACCTGACAGAAGAAGACCAAGTTGAAGGCACCATATTAATTCCCGTTTTCAATCCGGATAAAAAAATTGGTAATTTCACCTTTAATGATACAGCCTCCAGCACGAGGGATTTGCTCCAGGAAATCCAGAGGAAATCTGGTCAGCCGATCGTTACTGGCTCTCTGGCAATTGCTATCTTTGGCGAGGAAATGGCTAAGCACGGGATTATCGAGTTAATTGATTCATTTGAGCGTGACCCAAGCATTGGCGCAAGAGTCTATTTGGTTGTAGGAGAGGGAAGCGCCAAGGAGATATTATCAGGAAATTACGGCAACAGGGGAAATGCAATCCATTTAACAGATTTACTCACGCATAACACAGAAACACTTAACCTGCCGAGAACAAACCTTCATGATTTTTTGGTTCATTTTTATCAGAAAGGAAATGATCCATATTTACCTATTTTAAAAAAGAATCAAGACCTCATTGACATCACTGGTATCGCTCTTTTTAAAGATGAAAANNCGATAAAATCCCTGCAGAAAAAATGTTTTACTTTAAGATGCTGACTGACAAACTCAGTGAAGGGGTTTTCAAGGGCGCAATCGGTAAAGAAGAAATAGCCATTAAAGATATTCACTCCAAAAATAAGTACAAACTTACTAGACGAGATCCTTATAGCATAACGATTGAAATTAAAATGAAAGGGATCATTCGTGAATACACCGGAAAGATGTTAAACCCGGCCATAATTAAGAAGATTGAGAAGGAGCTTGTAG
>DMSR01000191.1 GCA_003457145.1 Bacillus sp. (in: firmicutes) | reverse complement strand
GCCAGCCCCAAGAAGAATTTGCTTCTTCCGCGGAAAGCGAAGCGCCTGGAACGATAATCAACAGCCTTTTTTAACAGAGATAAAAATAAATCTCTATAGGACATTATTCGCTTTAATAGTATCTTATATGTCCTTTTGTAAGTCTTTAAGGAGCCACCTCATTCGATTCTGCACTTTTTAATACATGGCTCTCTTAACCTTAACCGTTGATTTCCGCTCCAGGCTTAAAATCAACATTGACCTTTAACAGAGTGTAAAACACAAAAAAAACCTGAAAATGTTACACACGGAACATTTCCAGGTTTTGCCTGACTATTTAACTTTAGCACCGATGGACAAGGAGTCATCCACTGAAGCCAGTGACATTACACCATCTTTTTCGCCTGCAAGGATCATTCCCTCAGAAAGCTCACCCCGAAGTTTTACCGGCTTAAGATTAGTGACGCAAATGACCTTTTTGCCGACCAAGTCTTCAGGTTTATAGTATTTCGCAATTCCTGATACTACCTGGCGCTTTTCATAACCAAGATTCAATTGAAGCTTCAGCAGCTTATCCGCTTTTTTCACCGGTTCTGCATGTATGACCTCGGCTACCCTCAGCTCAACCTTCATAAAGTCATCAATTGTAATCTCATCCTGTGGTTCGGGCTTTTCTTCTTCCACAGGTGCCGCTGCAGGAGCCGACCCCTGCATTTTTTCCTTGATAAAATCGACCTCTTCCTTCAAGTCAAGGCGCGGGAAGATCGGTTCTCCCTGAATTACCATTGTTCCTGCAGGAATTTCACCGAATGATTCCAGACTCTCCCATGTCGTCAAGTATTCAACAGTGATGTTCAGCTGAGCAAATATCTTATCGGGAGTCCTTGTTAGGAATGGCTTTAATAGGACAGCGACTCTCCTTAATGACTCTGCAAGGTGAACCATTACATCTGCTAAAGCATCCTTCTTCCCTTCATCCTTTGCCAGAACCCAGGGCTGTGTTTCATCGATGAATTTATTGCAGCGGCTGACCAATTGCCAAACAGAAGTAAGCGCAACGGAAAATTCCATTTTTTCCATTGCCTCTTCATATTTCTTGACGGTTTCTTTATTTACTGCAAGAAGCTGCGTTTCAAATTCTCCATCAGAACCTTTATAAGCAGGAATTTCTCCGTTGAAATATTTATTGATCATCGCAACTGTCCTGTTCAAAAGGTTGCCAAGGTCATTGGCAAGATCGAAGTTTATTCTTTCGACAAAGCCTTCCGGTGTAAAAACGCCATCAGAACCGAATGGAACCTCACGCAGTAAGTAGTAGCGAAGTGCATCCAGGCCATAGCGGTCAATCAAAGTGACAGGATCGACTACATTGCCCTTTGATTTTGACATCTTACCGTCCTTCATCAAAAGCCAGCCATGGGCGAAGACCTTTTTAGGAAGCGGAAGATCCAGAGCCATCAGCATAATCGGCCAGTAGATGGTATGGAATCGAACGATTTCTTTACCAACAAGATGGACGTCTGCTGGCCAGTATTTCAAATACTTGGAGTCATTATCTGTTCCGTAGCCAAGTGCGGTAATATAGTTGGACAATGCATCAATCCATACATAGATGACATGCTTAGGATCTCCTGGAACCTTGACGCCCCAATCAAATGTTGTACGGGACACTGCCAGATCCTCCAGTCCCGGTTTGATGAAGTTATTGATCATTTCATTTTTCCGGGATTCAGGCTGAATGAATTCAGGATTCTCTTCATAATACTGAAGCAATCTATCAGCGTATTTGCTCATTTTAAAGAAGTAAGATTCTTCCTTTACTTTTTCGACAGAGCGGCTGCAATCAGGGCAGTTGCCCTCTTCGAGCTGCCGGTCTGTATAGAAGGATTCGCATGGAGTGCAGTACCAGCCCTCATATTGATCAAGATAAATATCTCCCTGCTCAAGCAGCTGTGCGAAGATTTTCTCCACAATCTGTTTGTGCCGGTCCTGGGTCGTGCGGATAAAATCATTATAAGAAATATCAAGCTTTCCCCATAGGTCCTGGATACCCTGGACGATATCATCTACGTATTGCTGGGGGGTAATTCCTTTTTCTTCCGCATTCCGCTGGATTTTTTGCCCATGTTCGTCCGTTCCTGTCAAATACATGACATCAAAGCCTCGAAGTCTCTTATATCGGGCCATTGCATCGCCAGCTACGGTCGTATAGGCATGGCCAATATGCAGATTGCCGCTCGGGTAATAAATAGGGGTCGTAAGGTAAAAGGTTTTCAATTTTTCTTCCATGAAGATCCTCCTTAACTAAAACTGCTAGTTCATTCTAATAGTAGTTATTATAACAGTTTATGCAACACTTTAGTGCTTAAAAAACCCCTGCCCATATATGGGGCAAGGGCTGTTTTTGCTAGGTATCCCGCCGCAGGAATCATATGCTCCTCCGCGTGGGTTGAACAGTTTATTTACATAATAGTCATCTTTTCCTCTTCTATCCTCAAAATATACCTAATTAAAGAAAAATGTGCAACAGTCGATAATTTTGACAAATTTATGACTTTTTGTCGAATTAAATGTTGCATTTTGTCGAATAGTGACCTTACTATTATATTAGGAAAGTTTTAACTCTCTTTTCCAAGCTTTAAGAATAAAGAAATATCCTTGAGACTATTGGACTATCCAATGAAAAACCTTGATATGAAAAGGTTTACTGATAGTGTAAAAAATTGCTAATGGAAGAAAAATAAAATAATTGACGGTTATTGGAATCGCTGGTATTATAAAACCAATAGAGAAAAATATGTCGAAAAATGACGAAAATATATATGGGGAACATGAGAGGAGACTTTTTTTACTATGAAATCTACTGGTATCGTACGTAAAGTTGATGAGCTAGGACGTGTGGTAATTCCAATCGAATTAAGAAGGACGCTTGGCATTGCTGAGAAGGATGCATTAGAAATCTATGTGGACGACGACCGCATCATCCTTAAGAAATATAAGCCGAACATGACTTGCCATATCACTGGTGAAGTGTCTGACAACAACATCACATTGGCAGGCGGAAAGCTAATCCTTAGCCGTGAAGGTGCAGAGCAGCTTCTTCAAGAAATCCAGGGATCATTCGAACCTGTAAAAGCTTAATAAGTATAAAAGGCCTTGGATGGTTCCAAGGCCTTTTTTATTGCGATTTCACCTGGAGTGTGACTTTATTCAACTATATGATAAGCCTGGTAGACATCGCGCTTTTGTATGCCCCTGTCCTTGGCCGTTTGTTTGATCGCATCTTTCGAATTTAAGTTCTCTTTAGAGATATAATGCTCAACATGTTCATTTAAGGTCATGTTTTCCCACCAGCTGGTTTCTTCAGCCTCTATCGAGCTAATGGAGGCTCCTTCGATTATTATGACGAATTCTCCCCGTATTTCCCCTGATTCCGCCCATGCCAATGCCTCAGAAACTGTTCCCCTGATAAATTCCTCAAACTTTTTTGTCAGCTCGCGGCAAAGGACGATGTTCCGGTCCCCCATCCCCTCAAACATTAAAGAAAGAGTCTCTTTAAGCCGGTGGGGAGATTCATAAAGAATGATGGTCGCTGTCAGCTTTGCCAAGCGTTCAAGCTCTTTCCGTTTATCTTTTTTTCCCCTTTGGAGAAATCCATAGTAGTAGAACGGCTGAGCCTCAATACCTGAAGCAATCAAGGCTGTCAGAGCGGCATTTGCACCTGGTAGCGGCACAACCGTCAGTCCCTCTGAAATAGCCTCCACAACAAGCTCAGACCCTGGATCGGAGATCGTCGGCATTCCAGCATCACTTACTAAGGCAATTTTGGAACCTTCTTTAATTTTTTCGATTAACTTATGGCCGCTGCTCTCTTTATTGTGTTCATGGTAGCTTGTGACCGGCGTTTCTATCTCAAAATAATTGCAAAGCTTCTTCGTGTTCCTTGTATCCTCTGCCGCGATCAGATCAGCCTCTTTTAAGATCCGGATTGCCCTGAAGGTCATATCCTCAAGATTGCCGATTGGTGTAGGCACCAGATATAACATCCCTTTTTCATTTTCCCGCTCAAAGCTTTTCTGCTGTTGCATATAAACCACCCGTTTCTCTTAACAAAAAGTCATCCTTCTTTTTTCTTGTCCATTGTTTAAATTCGTATTCTGCTTTCAGGGCCTCGCTTTTATCATCGAATCGTTTTGAATAAATCAATTGGACAGGCCCACGTCCCCTTGTGTACTTCGCGCCTTTCCCGTCATTATGCATGCTGATGCGCCGCGTAAGATCGTTTGTATATCCCGCGTAATAGCTGCCATCACGGCAAAGGACTACATAGAAATAATGCTCATTTGCTTCCATATAAAATCTCTTTCACGAGAGCGGTATACTCATTATCGGCATCATAGACAATCAGAGGCTCAAGG
>DMSR01000296.1:7487-11757 GCA_003457145.1 Bacillus sp. (in: firmicutes) | reverse complement strand
ATGGAATAAACAGCAATACCATGATTTTACGATCGAAAATGGTGTTGCTGTTTATTCCATGGCTGCTATCGAGTCAGAAGGAATACTTTCAATCGTTAGAAGAGAAGTGGAACGGTTATCGAAACTTGTTGATAAAATATATCTATCAGTGGATATGGATGCGGTAGATCAGGCTTTTGCACCGGGGTGTCCTGCAATCGGTCCGGGCGGGCTGACAAGCAGGGAGCTGCTCTCCAGTATTTCAGAAGCAGGATCTCATGACCAGGTGATAGCAATGGATATCGTCGAAATTGATCCTTCCAAGGATTTCAGGGATGTCACAAGCAGGCTGGCAGCAGGTGCAATGTTAAGTTTTATGTATGGAGGTGGATAAAAGTCATTCATCATAAAATCGAAACTGAAGAAATTCACCTTTACATCAAAGGCTTATTGACAGAGAGGAAGCATAAAAACCCGAAGCCTTATCCGATATTGGATAAGGCTTCGAGCTTTGTGTTTTTGTTAACTGTTATTTAATAATTTACCTAGCATGTCGGACAGAGAAGAGTTAGGCTGGCTGCTTTTACTAAGCATATCGGTAAGAGAAGAGTTTTGCGGAGCATTATCAAAAGAAAACTGCTTCTTTAACTTTTCCCGCATATCACTCTGGCTATTAGCCAAATTGTCCTGAAGTTTCTTATAGCTTCTTTTTTGTTGTCGCTGTCTCATCAGGTTGTCCATGAGCTGTTCATTCATTTTGCGCATCTGTTCAACCATTTCTTGATTATCCATCCTATAGCCTCCTTCGGGTTATTTTTCTGCTTTTATAGAACATCCAATTTTACGACTACAGCAATCAAGATTTGAAGAAGGGCTTGAATGTTTACAGCAATGTCAGTGTCAGTAGTTGTTACTTTAACATTTTTAGAGCTTTCCACAATGGTTTTCTGAGAGTTTCTTTGCTTGTTCTTCATAACCTGCTTGATGTCCTGAACAACTGCATTTCCTCTTTCAGTATCACCAATAGTGATACTGATGACAGCAGCAATGGCCGCCTGGAGACCTAATTGTAACGAAACTGCCGCTTGTGTATCGGTTGTTTGGACGTCAACACCCTCAGAATCCTTGATGATAATCCACTCGTATGATTGTTGCTCTGTTTTCATGAATTGGTCACCGTCTTGCAGTACTGTAGCGTCACCATCTTTGCATCCTTTATCTTTATCGCAGTGATCCAATGCTCTCCACTTTTTGTCGTCACCCATTTTAATTTCACCTCTTTTTAATATAATTTAAATTACAGTACGTCTAACTTCACGACGACGGCAACTAGAACTTGCAGCAATGCCTGGATATTTACTGCCAAGTCTGTATCAGTCGTTGTTACGTTGATATCTTTAGAGTTTTTAATAATGATTTTTTGCTTGTTCGTTTGCTCAGAATCTAACTTCTGGAATATCTCTTGCGCAACCTTGCGTCCGCGGTCAGTATCACCAATAGTCACACTTACCACTAGTGCAATTGCCAATTGCAATCCGACTTGAAGGGAAACTGCTGCTTGTGTATCTGTTGTTTGGACAGTGATATTGCAAGAATCCTTGATCCAAATTAGTTCATCAGAATCTTGCTCAATTCCGGAAAATTGGAATCCGTCCTGGACAACGTCTCCTTCTTCCTTTTTAGATTTCTGCTTCCCATAGTCATCCTTGTCATAATAACCATGATCTTGAGGTTTCCCAAACTCATGATAGTTTTTGCTTGCCATTTACTCTCACTCCTTTTTCTTGGTATGGAATATCATATTGTTAAGTGTGGAGGATAGATTGTGTATATTCACTAGACACATCTTTTTTTTTGTGAAAAAAACGCCCTTTTTTAAGAGCGCTAGGTTAAAGTCTACTTTGCTAATATCTGGACTATTTTTTAGTTGGATTATTTGAGTTAAGGAATGAGTCTACTTGTTTACTTAGGTCCTCTACTAATTCTTTTATTACTTGCTTTTGATCATTTGGTAATTTTCCTTTTACCTCTTCAGTGTTTATTCCGTTTTTCTTGAAAATGTCATTTACCAGCAAATCAATGATACTGTTAGGAACACCATTCGGTTTTTTAGGATCAGCCATTTTATAATCTCTCCCTTACAAGTTATATCGTCGTATTAGACTATGCAAACCATTCCTTGCAAGTCACAGGGGCAGCTGGGTAAAGCACCTGAATATAAGCCCGTTTTTTTATATATTAGGATTAACAGGTTTAGGAGCTATGGTTTTTGTTCTGTTAGTTGGGGGGCTGTAGAGAGATATAATTGATTAATAAAAAAATGGAGGAGAACCAGGATTCTGGCTCTTCTCCATTTTAGACAGTAGACAAACTCGAGGATAATCGAGTCAGTTCAAGGTCTGAGGGCTCTCACCTGTCAAGCTGCTTCTGAATGATTCTGCGCGCCTTCCACTTCGGATCACCAGTACTTCCAAGTTTAATGGACAATAACCCGAGTTAATTTTACCTATTGAAAGCTTCAGAGACGATTTCAAAAGATCTGAGTCTTTTAGTGTGATTAAATATTTGCGCGTTAACAATCATTTCATCTGCATCAGTTTCATCAAGGAATTCCTGAAGTTTCGATCTCACAGTTTGCGGGCTTCCTACTATTGAAGAGCCGATGCGGCTATCCAATAGCATTTTTTCATAATCACTTAATTGACTCTCCATATTCTCAACAGGAGGGAGGAGCGGGCTTGGATTATTCCGGAACAGATTCAGGAACTGCTGCTGCATAGAAGTTGCAAGCAATTGTGCTTCCTCGTCAGTTTCCGCTGCAATTATATTTACGCCGACCATTACATAAGGCTGCTGGAGGACGTCGGATGGCTGGAAGTTTCGGCGGTACAGTTTTAGAGCACCAAGAGTGTTTTCTGGTGAAAAATGGCTGGCAAATGAAAACGGCAATCCTAATTGCCCGGCCAGTTGTGCACTGTAGCCGCTTGAACCTAAAAGCCAGATTGGGATATTTAGCCCTTCGCCTGGAATCGCCCGAACACTCTTGTATTGAGTATTTAGTTCCGGGTTGAAGTAAGCACGAAGTTCATCAAGCTGCTCTGGAAAATCCTGGCCATCACTGCGGCGTTCACGCCTTAAGGCGTAGGCTGTTACCTGATCTGTACCTGGTGCCCTTCCGAGTCCAAGATCAATCCTTCCAGGAAACAAGGATTCCAGAGTTCCGAATTGTTCGGCGATAACCAGGGGAGCATGGTTTGGCAGCATAATTCCTCCTGAGCCTACTCGTATTGTTGAAGTGCCAGCGGCTACATGTCCAATTACAATAGAAGTGGCAGAGCTTGCGATTCCTGGCATATTGTGGTGTTCTGCAAGCCAGTAACGGGTGAATCCCCATTTTTCGGCGTGCTTTGCTAAATCTAATGTATTTTTAAAAGAGTCGGCTGCTGTACCCCCCTGAAGGATGGGTGCTAAATCCAGGAGGGAGAACTTAATATCGCTCAATTGTTTCGTTCCATTCATGTCTTCATCTACTTTCTTTGAAAAATAATAAACGACTGCAGCTAGATACATTTATTATTCCCTGCAGCTATACAAATCAATAGTACCAATTATATTTCGGTTATCAAAATGAAAAGGTTTGAGGTTATTGAATGATAGATGGAGGAGGAAAGCAGGTGGTTTATCTAAGTCTGGAAAGATAATCATACACTTCCCTTAGATTCTGATAGCCAAGATTTTGTGCTCCTTCTAAAAAAAATGCCCAGACTTGCGCGGCCATTCTTGCATCTGCCAATGCGTTATGTCTGTCCTTAACTTCGATTCCACATTCATGGCAAAGTTGTTCCAAAGGAATTGGATGACATATTGGATTAGATAACTTAATTAAAAACGAAGTGTCTATGATCCTATGCTCAAATTTGGTACCCAAAGAATCTGCGGTGATTTTTTTCATAAATGCTAGTTCGTGTTTCGCATGGTGTGCTACCAGAACAGAATTGCCTATGAAATAAAAAAAATCATTCAGTGCTTGAGGAGCTTCCGGTGCAGTTTGAAGCTGTTCATCATTAATATTTGTCAGATCTGAAATCATTTTTGGGATTGGAGTGTCGATTTTCACTAAAGTGTAAAAGGTTTGGTTCTCATTAATCTTGCTCCCAGTCATTTTAATTGCCCCTATTGAAATGATTTTGTCCCCTTTATCAGGAAAAAAACCAGTCGTTTCAAGGTCGAACACTACTACTTCCAAGTTATCCAAAGGACTGTCCAAGCTATTTTTTTCTCTTATTTCTTT
>DMSR01000296.1:598-7481 GCA_003457145.1 Bacillus sp. (in: firmicutes) | reverse complement strand
ACACCCTTCTCAATTAGCTTTCTGGCCTTTATGAATAAACGTTCACCAGCTTTCAAAATATCTTTTAACTCTTTCTTTTCTAATTTTGTCAGTTGGGCTCCATTTACATAGTGGCCTGAAGCGTAATCACTATGGATACCATGCTTCAGGCGAAAGTTTANNGAATCCATTCACTCAAAGCAAGAAGTCTCACAGCATTTACATATGGGAAAAAGGCAGTATTTTTTAAATTTATAGAGCCTGAAAATGTTCCATGCGTTTCAACCAGCAGCTGTCCTAGTATTCCAACGCCCTTCTTTAGGTGCATCGTATTGTGAAGCAACTTTATTATTAGATGCTTTTTATCGATTATTGTAAACAATTCTTTTTTAAGATTAGAAAGGAGGAGGGGATCGCCATGGAATGGACGGGCATCGGCGAAAATCAGCAAGTACCGGATCGCTTCCCAAGAGGAGTCGCATGCCCAATGATTGATTTGTAACCTCCAGTCGTCTGCTGATTTGCTCCACATTGGATTGCTTGCCATTACTCCACCCGGACATTTCGTGTAACCTGCCAGCATCAATCCCTTCGAGATCTCCTCTCCAAGCCGGATAAAATATTCCTTAGATTCTTCATTCTTCATTTGGTATATCACGCCGTGATCCTGGTCGCTCCATATCGATTGCTCCATTCGGCCGGCACTCCCCATTACAAAGAAGGTGAAAGGGGAGGGAGCCTGGCCATAACGCAGTTTTATCTGGTTCACGGACATGGAAAGCACATGATGGTAAATTAAGTCGTGAAATTCATTCAGATCTTCATTGCTTTGTGAAGAGAGAGCAATGCCCTTTAGGCGGAAATCATTTATCTCGTGATAGTTATTGAATTCCATTTGCATTTTTACCTCCTAGCTCCATTAAAATCGAAAAGACGGCAGGTCCCACTGATGGAACCGCCGCTCAATTAATTTACGGATGGCTGCTGTGTATTAATGGAGCATTTTTGCTTGTGTTAGTAACCGGACCTGAAGGAGTTGGTGCGGACTGTGAATTTACTAATTCTGGATAACCATAGCTGCCATGCTCACTTATATCGAGACCGATGATTTCTTCCTCTTCGGTTACTCGTAATCCCTTCATGGCTAGCTTCATGATGGATAAAACGATAAATGACACAATGAAGGCAAAAGCACCACTTGCAAAGACCCCCATTGCCTGGACGCCTAATTGTTCAAATCCACCACCATAAAACAAACCAGGCTGACCAACAGCAGCAAGCTCTGGAGTAGCGAAGAACCCTGTAGATATAGTTCCCCACACACCTGCTGTTCCGTGAACAGACAGGGCGAAGATTGGATCATCTATCTTCTTATTTTCAAAAAAACGAATGCTGTAGAATACAAGAAGTCCCGAGATCAACCCGATGACCACTGCAGCCCAAGTTTCAACAAATGCACATGAAGCGGTGATAGCAACTAGCCCTGCCAACGCCCCATTGAGCATCATTGGTACATCAGCCCTGCCAACCACAATCCAGGATATAACCATAGCTGCAACAGTTCCAGCTGCTGCAGCCAGATTCGTATTCAAGGCAACGAATCCGAAAAATGCACCATCCACTGATATCGTACTTCCTGCATTGAAGCCAAACCATCCGACCCATAATAATAAAACGCTTAATGCTGTAAAGACTTGGTTGTGCCCTTCGATATTATTGGCTGAGCCATCTTTATTGTACTTGCCAATACGAGGCTTCAACAGGATAGTTGCGGCTAGAGCAGCCATAGCTCCTGTAAGATGGACAACTGTTGAACCAGCGAAATCCTGCTTACCATGTTCAGCCAGCCAGCCACCACCCCAAATCCAGTGAGCGATGAAAGGATAAACCAGAACAGAGAATAAAAGTGCAAAAACCAGATATACAGACAATTTAGCTCGCTCGGCGAACCCGCCAAAAGCGATTGTCAATGAAATTCCGGCGAATGCAAGCTGGAATAAGAAGAAAACTGAGCCGGAAAGACCTAGTCCTTCCATTTCATACCCTGAGTAGAAAAAGTCAGATAAGCCAACAATGGAGTTTCCATCTCCGAAAATTAAACCGTAGCCAACTGCCCAGAATACAAGCGAAGAAATGCCAAAAGTCAAAATTGTTTTTCCGGCGATATGGCCTGCATTCTTCATCCTGGTTGATCCCGTTTCAAGAAGGATGAATCCTCCAATCATCAGAATAACAAGTACTGCCGAAATCATTACCCAAAGACTGTTCATTAAAAATTGAGTATCCATGTTGATCCCCTTTCGTAAATCGTTGATTAATTGAATGTAATTTGTATTCTCGCATGTAAATCAATGAGTTTCTATAATTGTGTTAAGAAATCTAACATGGTTTTTGAGGCAATAAAAAAACCTCGCAAAGGAGGCGGGAGGAATGCATTTGAAAAGAATGATTTATAGAAACCGTTTTAATCAATGTTTTCGTACACCGAAGCGGGCATTTAATTGGCCCTGAATCATTTTTTTATGAGCCGCTTCATCATTCCTTTTCTTCTCGCGGACCATTTCCTGGCGGATTTCATAAGTCTGGACTCCGTCCTCTATTTTATTTGCTATCTCGACCAATTGTTCGACATCAGCGAATGAATATCTTCTGCTGCCACCCTGTGTCCGGTCAGGGAAAATTAATTTTCTTTCTTCATAATATCTGATCTGCCGCTCCGAAAGACCGGTCAATTCTTTGACGATTCCAATCGTGATTACTTTTTTGTCTTTATAAGAAGAATCATTCCCCATTATGTCACCACACTTTTTCAGAGGATTTCTGTTCCATTAATTATATGTTAGATTATCTCACACGGAATAGGTTTTTGGCAAAAATTATTTTCCATCTTTAACGGTCCATTTAGAACTCCTCTTATGGATGTGTTTTAAATCTGTAATCGTTAAAGCTTTCAACTCGGCCTCAGAGAAGTCATTAAACCCGGACTTGATCAAAGCATCAATATAATATGTTTTCAGTTTTTCAATAGCATTTCGCAAATGTATAGACATAGTTTTTATATCCCTCCCAATCTGGACTGTTTTGTACAGCTCTTAGGAATTCTGGTGCCTGATTTCCAAGTGTTTTAATTAATTCCTCATATAGATCATCTCTGAAAACGTCAAGCAAGATGATTAGCTGGGCTACATGTACTGCTTTCTGATGTTCCATGACCTCACCCTCATTTCCAAAATTTTTCAAGGGACTTTGAATTTTCATCATTGTAAAACATTTTCTTCTATACGTAAGGAAATGTGTCAGGAAATCTCACTGAATTTTTAATGGACTTCCGTAATGATTATTAAAGGAATGGGGAAATCTATAACTGATTTGTCCACTAGGAGGAATGAATATGGAACAAAACAACAATAATAAAGGTTCTGTATTAAATGAATATGATGTATTAAAAAAGGTGATATTGTGCCAACCCCAATATATGACGATTCGAGATGTCATTAATGAAACACAAAGACATTTCAAGGATGAAGGCATACATATTGAACGCGCTTTAGAACAGCATAGTGAATTTGTGAATACATTGCGGAAATATGGTGTGGAAGTCATCTTACTTCCATACCATAAAAAATATCCTGAACAAGTTTTTACAAGGGATATAGGTTTCACTCTTGGTCAGACTATTTTTGTAGCTGATATGGCTAGTGATATCCGGAAGGGTGAAGAGGAAGTTTTAAAACAGTGGCTCGAGGATGAGGAAATTTCTTATTATAATTTACTGGGTGATGTGATAGAAGGTGGAGATGTCATCATCGACCAGGATACAATATACGTTGGATTAAGCAATCGGACAAATCAAAATGCTGCCGATCATTTACAGAGTCTGTTAACTAATTTCAAAGTGATAGCCATTCCTTTTAAGGAAAAGTATTTACACCTAGATTGTGTATTCAACGTGGTTTCACCAGAAGTTGCACTCATATATCGCCCTGCACTAACAGAGGGAGATATCGAGCTGTTCCAATCACGCTATGATTTGATTGATGTATCCGAAGAAGAGCAATTTACATTAGGGACGAATGTTTTAAGTATAGGAAGTAAGCGGATATTAAGCTTGCCTGTCAATAAAGGTGTAAATGAACAGCTCCGAAGCAGGGGATTCGAAGTAATTGAAGTCGATATTACAGAAATTATTAAATCCGGCGGCTCATTCCGCTGCTGCACACTTCCAATATTGAGAAGCAATGTGGATGTCAATTGAATAGTAAAAACAAAGTCGGAAAAGCTCTTTTAACTAAGTTAAAGGAGCTTTTTTTGCAGAATGGAAGCAAGTTATTTATTTAGTTCAAAAAATTTTCATATTTTAATTGTCCTGACTGCATTATTGACTTATAATTCAAAATAGAAAGAATTTTAAATAAGTAAAGGGGGATTAACTTGTCGGATTTCGTTAATGGTTTAAATGGGATTCTGTGGAGTACACCAGTCATTTATATCATACTTGGTATTGGTTTACTCTTCTCAGTTCTGACCAGGTTTTTACAGGTTAGACACATCAAGGACATGGTTATGTTAATGTTCCAAGGCAGAGGTTCCGATGCAGGCGTTTCATCTTTTCAGGCCTTATCAATTTCTCTTTCAGGCCGCGTCGGAACAGGGAATATTGCGGGAACTGCGACTGCTATTGCAATGGGTGGTCCTGGAGCGGTGTTCTGGATGTGGACAATTGCTTTTATCGGTGCAGGCAGTGCCTTCGTTGAATCAACATTGGCACAAATTTATAAGGTAAAACAAGATGGCGTATATCGAGGCGGCCCTGCTTATTACATTGAAAAAGGACTTGGAATCAGATGGTTTGCTATTGCATTTGCGTTATCAGCACTTTTGGCAATGGCCTTTTTAATGCCTGGGATTCAATCTAACTCGATTGCCCTCGGCCTTGAGAACGCTTTTGGTGTAAGTAAAGCTGTTACTGGTTCAATCGTGGTTGTGCTTTTAGCGTTGATCATTTTCGGTGGAGTAAAAAGGATTGCGACAGTAGCACAGTATACGGTTCCTTTTATGGCAGTGGGTTACATCCTGGTGGCTCTTGTAATAATCGGAATGAACGTCACTGAATTGCCAGCGGTTTTCTCACTTATTTTCAGAAGTGCATTTGGCGCGGATTCTATGTTTGGTGGAATTCTTGGCAGCGCGATTGCATGGGGAGTAAAACGCGGTATTTATTCCAACGAAGCAGGACAGGGTACAGGCCCACATGCTGCTGCGGCAGCGGAGGTTTCCCACCCGGCAAAGCAAGGACTTGTGCAGGCATTCTCCGTATATATTGATACTCTATTCGTGTGTTCGGCAACTGCGTTCATGATTTTATTTACAGGCATGTTCAATACGGTTGGAGCCGACGGCAAAACTTTCCTAGTCGAAAAGTTGCCGGGAGTCGAAGCTGGCCCTGGTTATACACAGGCAGCCGTTGAGTCTGTCATCCCAGGTTTTGGAGCCGGATTTGTTGCAGTGGCACTATTCTTCTTCGCTTTCACAACAATCATGGCTTACTACTATATGGCTGAAACAAATATTGCTTATCTTCTTAGAGGAAGAAACGGAAAAGTTCCAATGTTCGTTTTAAAAGTGGTACTGTTAGGTGCTACCTTCTACGGAGCAGTCAAGGAAGCTTCGCTCGCATGGGCATTAGGCGACGTAGGCTTAGGGCTGATGGTATGGCTGAATTTAATTGCCATCCTCCTCCTTGCCAAACCAGCTTTAATTGCACTTAAGGATTATGAAGAGCAGAAGAAGCAGGGCCTAGATCCAGTGTTCAATTCCAAGAAGCTCGGCATTAAAAATGCAGAATACTGGGAAGATGAGTATAAATATGAACCTGACAAAGAAAAGGTTTCATAGAATAGTTTGAATTTAAAAAACGGAGAGCTGATCGATTACGATCAGCTCAGTTTGTCGACAAAGGGGTTTGGAATGCTCTCATTCCGAACCCCTTTTTGGATTTTAGCGGATTTTTCATGGAAATTAGACTCTCTTAGCTTTAATTTTAGGCCATTATTGGACTTCTCCATGTCCAGTTGGCCATCTTCTTCAAATTCAAGGCAGCGAAAGTAAGCATCGCCTGCATCGACAATTTTTTAAGTCCCCTCAGGGTTGTCCAACGCATGCCATGCTTTTCTTTTGCATCTGCGAATACACGCTCAATGGTTTCCTTGCGCTTCGCATAGATTTCTTTTACTTCCTGTTTGTGCCTTAAGTGGTCCGCTTCTTCCACGTACTCTTGCCAGATATGGCGCGTTACCACCTTTTGGTGGTCCTTGCTTTCTGTGCATTGCGCTAAAAACGGGCAGATAGCGCAGACATGCTTTGGTGATTTATATTCTCGGTATCCCTCTTTCGTGGTGGTAGAATACTTAAGGATTTCACCCGCAGGACACAAGTAACAGTCATAGAATTCATCATACACATAGTCATATTTACGGAAAAAACCTTCTTTCGTCCGTGGTCGGGTATAAGGCAAAGCCGGAGTCATTTCGTTTTCAATCAGAAACTTTGTAATAGCTGGGGTTTTATAGGCAGCGTCTGCCGCAACGGCTTTGGGCTTTCCAACTTTCTCTATCACTTGTTTTACGATTGGCTCAAGAATCAGGCTGTCATGCGTGTTACCAGGTGTCACAATCGTACCGAGGACAAATCCGTTACGGTCGGATGCCGCATGAAAGGAGTAGGCAAACTGTTTGGTCCGCTCATCTTTCACGTAATACCCACTTTCCGGGTCGGTCTTACTTTCCTTTATTTCCTTCGATTCTTCCTTGTCGAACTTTTCAGGAGGAATAGGCTTCTTCCCATGGTCTTCCCGATCCTGATTGATTTCTTCCTGGAGTTTCTCTTGATACGCCCGTGTTTCCTT
>DMSR01000296.1:0-494 GCA_003457145.1 Bacillus sp. (in: firmicutes) | reverse complement strand
CCCAAAAACCAGCGATAGGCCATGTTGGTTTCTACTTCTGCAATAGTCTGGCGCATGGAACGAATGCCAAAGGTATATTGAAGGAAGGTAAGTTTAATTAAAATAACGGGGTCAATGCTTGGGCGACCAATTTCCGAATACACATCCTTCACCAAGTCATAAATGAAAGAAAAATCAAGGGCTGCTTCCATTTTGCGGACTAGATGTTCCTGAGGAACAAGTTGATCTAAAGCGACCATCTCTAATTGATCTCGTTGGATTGGATTGTTTTTCGAAAGCATCTTCATCACCTCAAGCGTTATATGGTTCTATTTTAAAACAGACTTTAGTATAGTTCTACCTTAAGTTTAGAAGCCCTGTTGATTGGAGTGGAAGGCGCGTAGACTCCTGCGGGATCAGCTGGACAGGTGAGACCCCGCAGACGCCAACGGCGACGAGGAGGCTCAGCGCCGGCCCCGCGGAAAGCGAAGCGCCTGGAACGGAAATCAACAGCC
>DMSR01000449.1 GCA_003457145.1 Bacillus sp. (in: firmicutes) | reverse complement strand
GAAGCATTTTTCCCCATAATATGACCAGCCAATGATCGTAGAAGATGCGAAGAACAGCAATCCAACAGCAACAATGACTGATCCTGATGGGCCCAGGAATTTGCCGAACGTAGCGGACGTCAGATCGGCTGCTGTAACATCGCCAGTGTACAGGCCGCCCATGACAATCGTGATGCCTGTAATCGAACAAATGACGAGTGTATCAATGAATACCTGGGTCATCGAAACAAGTGCCTGGCGTCCAGGAAGGTCGGTCTTTGCTGCAGCGGCCGCAATCGGCGCTGAACCAAGGCCTGCTTCATTAGAGAAAACGCCGCGGGCAACCCCCATGCGGATTACCGTACCGAGGGCACCGCCGGCAACTGCCTCGCCAGTGAAGGCATCAGAGAAAATGAGGGCGACAGCTGCAGGAACAAGATCGAAATTCATGATCATAACAACAAGACCTGCGACAAGATAAAATAGTGCCATAACTGGCACGAATAAGGCCGTTACCTTACCAATGCTCTTGATTCCGCCAAGAATGGCAAGAGCTGTGAAGATTGTCAGCACAATACCTGTTACCCAGGCAGGCACTGCAAAAGTGGATTCAACAACACTTGCAACCGAGTTTGATTGAACGAGATTTCCGATGCCGAAAGCTGCAATCGCTCCAAAAAAAGCGAAAAGGACACCAAGCCATTTTTGCCCTAAGCCTCTTTCAAGATAATACATCGGGCCGCCGGACATTTCGCCGTCACGGTCTTCAACACGGTATTTAACAGCTAAAACCGCTTCCGCGTATTTCGTAGCCATTCCAAAGAACGCTGTCACCCACATCCAGAATACTGCACCTGGCCCTCCTGTGAAGACGGCCGTAGCAACACCGGCGATATTTCCAGTGCCCACAGTTGCTGCGAGTGCAGTCATCAATGCCTGGAAGTGCGAGATATCGCCTTCTGCTTTCTGATTTTTGTCCTGTTTTTTGAAAGCGAGCTTTAGTGAGTAAGGAAGCAGCCTCATCTGGAGAAAGCCGATTCTGATGGTTAAATAGATCCCAGTACCGACAAGCAGGATGAGCAAGGGGGGCCCCCATACCCAACCGCTGATTTTACCAATCCAATCTTGAAATGTCATGTTGCTCCTCCTAAAAAAATTATTATCTTTGAAAAATGTTCTCCAACAAGAATATTCTGAATTTTGACAGGAAGTCAAGCATAAGCCATTGGGTTATTTAGCAGGTTCTTCTAAAAAGGGATTGAAGACTACTTCACTTGAAGAGTGTTGCTTTATCTAAAAGTAAGTAAAAGCTGAAAAGATATAGAAGGAATGGTATAAAAAGGTGAAAATAAATCCTATTTATTGAAAAAAATCGGACTAGACTTGCATGAAGTAATGGCAATCGTGGAAAATGTTAGATAGGAAGCAGGCAAAAAGATGCCTGCCTGAATCTGAAGCAGATTCTAGGAGGAGAGAAAATGGGAAGTTCAAAAAGGTTCTGGATGGGAGTCGTAATTGGTGCGGTCGCGGGGGGAGCAGTAAGCCTGCTTGAAAAGACGACTCGCCAATCCGTGAAGGAGGATTTTGGGAAGGTTTCTAGCAGTGTCGCTTATGTCATTAAAAATCCAAATGAGTTTTTGGACGATGTGAAGGATGCAGCGAATAAAGTTCGGTCAACAGTGGAACAAGTAACAGAGGATGTTGCTTTTATAACAGAGAAGGTGGAAGAGATGAGGGATGTTCCGCCACAGGTTTCTGAACTAGTAAAAGGAACAAAACAAGCGCTTAGCAAAATTGCAAAATCTGATCAGAAGCAGTCCTATATAGATGAATAATAAATTTGCTTTTTTGTATTGTGATTGTTCTTTTCGAATAAAGGAAGTACTTGAATTGGGATGTTCCTGAATCATAAAGTGTCTATGGAATCGCAAAAACCTTTACTTTAAAAGCAACAAATTTCAAGTGTTAATTTTCGAAATCAACAGGAAAGATTAACAGCGCCCACGAACAAGAAGAATTCCGCAAAAGGCGGCAAAATTCCTTCAGTGGCAGGGACAGCATAAAATGAGGTGGGTCGATGATTGATTTATCATTTTTCAGGCAAATGTGGCAGAGGATACATGAAGATGAAGTTCCGGCACTTGCTGCTCAGCTTGCCTACTTCTTTTTGCTTTCCTTATTTCCTTTATTGATATTTCTCGTAACGCTCGTACCATATCTGCCAATCAATGAAGGAGATATCCTTGGCTTTTTCGATGATTTTGCTCCAGGGGAAACAATGGCATTAATCGAAACGAGTCTTGCGGATATTATGAAAAGAGATGGCAAGCTTTTATCCTTCGGAATCATTGCGACACTTTGGTCTGCATCTAATGGAATCAATGCCATTGTAAGGGCGTTTAACAAAGCCTACAGGGTTGAAGAAACCCGCTCATTCATTGTAAGCAGGGGAATGGCGATCATCCTGACATTCGCGATGATTTTTGTTTTCCTTGTGGCCTTGATCCTGCCCGTCTTTGGCAAAGAAATTGGGATATTGCTATTCGCCCAATTCGGGCTGAGCGAAGAATTTATCACTATTTGGAATACGTTTCGCTGGGTGATCAGCATTTTAATTCTTTTTATCGTTTTCCTTGGGTTATATTGGATTGCCCCTAACAAAAAAATCACCTGCAAAAGCGGAGTTCCCGGCACCATTTTCGCGACGGCAGGCTGGGTCTTCGTGTCGCTCGGCTTTTCCTATTATGTCAGTAACTTTGGTGCTTACACTTCAACGTATGGAAGCATCGGCGCAATCATTGTCCTGATGATCTGGCTTTATCTTTCTGCTTATATCATCATTATCGGTGGTGAAATCAATGCTTACTTCAGTGAGCGTAAGAAGGGCTGCTAAATTCTTATCCTTAAATTTCCGCGGTTCCTGCATCCGTTTTTGTAAAAGATAACATGGAGGCATGGACCTCATTTTGATCAAGGGGGTTTTTAGTTTGACGAAGAAAACGAAAAAAGATGGCGGCACAAAACAGAAGGGCAACAAAAGCAACCCTAAGCAAAAGACTTCCGGCTCTGCAAACGGATCAAACGGATACCACTAATTATGAATCGACCAAGCGAAAGCGCCCCATTAGAGGGCGTTTTTCTTATATATTAAAATTTATATTGTTGCGCTTTTGGAATTGCGCACTTGCTTTCTGATGAATAGTGGATCTGGAAAATAAATCACTACGANNCGTTTTACATTTATTGTAAAATAAAAAGCGAATTAGTTAACCAAAAGTGCTCAAACAAAAAAAGCCCGCCGGAAACCTTCCAGCGGGCTACTAACAAACATCTATTTCAATAAACGCAAGCTATTTAAAATTACCAGGATCGTGCTGCCTTCATGACCAATTACGCCATAGGGGAGGTCAAGAAGCTGCATGAAGTTTGATGCGATCAGCACCATGATGACAAGGATTGAAAACACTATATTTTGCTTGACGATCCGATTCATTCGACGTGAGAGCTTGATCGCTTCGGCAATCTTCGGCAGGTTGTTCTTCATCAATACGACATCCGCCGTTTCCAGGGCGACATCCGAACCTTCACCCATGGCAATTCCGACGTTTGCCGTGGCGAGCGCAGGGGCATCATTAATGCCATCTCCGACCATCGCTACATTTCCAAACCGCTCTTTTAGCTTTTTAAGTTCGTCGACCTTCGTTTCAGGCAGGCACTCGGCAATATACTCATCCACATAGCTCTCGGCTGCGATTGCCTTTGCGGTGGGTTTGCTGTCTCCGGTAAGCATGATGGTATAGATTCCTTCGGATTTTAGCAGCTCCATTGCTTGTTTAGTTTCCTCACGGACAACATCCTTCAAGGCAAGCAATCCAATAAGCACTCCATTTCGTTCGATAAAGACAATCGATTTGCCGCCATCTGCAAGCTTTAGGGCAGCTCCATCTGCAAAAGATTCAGACGCAGTCTTGCCAATAAAGTCAGCCTTGCCTATTTTCCAATCTTCATTTTCATAATGTGCCTTTACACCCCACCCGGAAACATCCTCAATGCTTTCAGGATTCACAAGCTCCTTTGCTAGTGTCTCCTTTGCGTATTTTACGATGGCATTTGCGAGCGGATGGTTGGAGTGGCTTTCGATCGATGCCGCCTTTAACAGCACATCATCCTGGTCAAGCCCATCAGAAACAATAAAGTCGGTTACTTCAGGCTTTCCCTTTGTCAGCGTACCGGTTTTATCAAAAGCGATTGCCTTCAAGTGGCTCAGGTTTTCAAGATGGACACCGCCTTTAAATAAAATTCCGTGTTTGGCACCATTCGAGATCGCAGACAAAGTCGCTGGCATGATCGAAGCAACCAGGGCGCAAGGTGAGGCAACTACCAAAAGAATCATTGCCCGGTAAAAGGTTTCTGTCCAGCTCCAGCCGAGCAGGTAGTGAGGAACAACCATCATCAGCACAACGACCACCAATACAACTTTTACGTAGGACCCTTCAAATTTTTCAATGAACAGCTGGGAAGGGGATTTTTCGCTTTGGGCATTCTGGACAAGCTGGATGATCTTCTGAAACAATGTTTCATTTGTGGGCTTGGTGATTTCTACGGTCAGTGAACCTGTCAAATTGACCGTGCCGGCAAACACCTCTTCGCCAGGATCCTTGGAAACAGGAATCGATTCCCCGGTAATTGCGGCCTGGTCAATGGTCGTCTGTCCTTTTGTTATTTTTCCATCAGAGGGAATCCTCTCGCCGGGTTTTACTAAAATTAGGTCACCGACCGCTAGTTCGGAAACGTGAATCCGTTCTTCGATTCCATTTGTGATCCTCAATGCCTCTTCCGGCTGGAGCTCCATCAGCGATGAAATCTCCTTGTGGCTCTTATTCATCGTATATGTTTCAAGCGCACCGCTCATCGCAAATATGAATATCAGTATGGCTCCTTCAGTCCAGTAACCAATGATGGCTGAACCGATCGCGGCGAATATCATCAGCATTTCAACGTTCAATTCTTTGTTCTCGATCGTTTCTTCAATGCCTTCCTTTGCTTTAGCGAACCCGCCAATCACATAAGCGAGAATAAATGTAACGATGGAGGCAGTTTCAGAATCTCCTTTGCTTAGAATCCAGCCAGCGGCAATCAGTATTCCGCTGAGACTTGCAGCAATCAATTCTGCGTGCGGCTTCACTTTTTCGATAAAACTTTCTTCAGGAATAGTCTTTTTCTCCGCCAAGGCAGTCGCTCCCTGTACCATCAGTATCCCCTCCATTTTTCTCTGTTTACACATTGTAATTGATAGTAAGAATCAGAATCAGTACCCTTAAAAAACACGAAAGCTGCCATCGGAATGATGACAGCGGAAAGCCAATTCGAAATATACATAAAGATTTTATAAATATGTTACCATACAATATATGCTTTTTAAAAGCATTATGCTATAGCCAAGGAGACAATATGATGTCAACGAAAGACTTTTTTACCCATCCGCTGGGGATTTCGGTATCTGCTGCAGGTGCAACCCTTCTATGGGGAAGTGCATTTCCATTTATAAAATTAAGCTACATCCATCTGGATATAAGGCCAGAGGAAATCGGTGAGCAGATGTTGTTTGCAGGATACCGCTTTTTGCTTGCAGGACTGCTAATTCTTTGTTTGTTCCTTATTCTGAAAAGGAATATGAAGTTCAAACCCGAGACCACACTTCCACTGCTGAAAATTGGCCTGTTCCAGACCTTTATGCAATATGTCCTTTTTTATATCGGCATAAGTTATTCGACAGGTATCCAGGGAGCGATCATCGCGGGAACGACATCATTTTTCCAAATACTACTGGCCCACTTACTGTATCCTGATGATCGGATGAACCGGCTCAAAATAGCTGGGCTTATGATTGGCTTTACTGGGGTTATTTTTGCCAATTGGCCAAATGGGGAATATGAAATAAATTTTGGTATCGGCGAGATGCTGTTAATGCTTGGGATGCTTTCAGGAGCTTACGGCAATATTCTTGCCAAACAGGGAAGCGCAAAAATGGAGGTTATTTATCTTACTGCCTATCAGATGATTTTAGGTTCGTCGGGCCTGGTCGCAATTGGCGTAGTTTCTGTCGGGTTTGTTCCATTCCAATTTGACCTTGTTTCCGGTTTGATGCTGGTATACCTTGCTTTTCTGTCAGCAGCAGGGTTTATTTTATGGAATAATGTCATGAAGTACAATCAGGTCGGAAAGGTATCATTATATTTGTTTTTAGTACCGGTGTTCGGCGTCATGTTATCCTCGGTGCTTCTCGATGAGCCACTTAATTCTTTTGTAATGGCCGGGTTACTATTCGTGGTTGCCGGAATTGTTCTGGTTAACAGAAACACCAGGAACAGCTGGACCAGCA
>DMSR01000487.1 GCA_003457145.1 Bacillus sp. (in: firmicutes) | reverse complement strand
AGGTGGTTTGGCAGAAAAAATGAGATATGTAGCAGAAGAAATACAAATGATAAAAGACCAAATTGGAACCCAATCAGTTACCATACTTGCAAAAAGAATGAATCGTACAATGGTAGCACTGGAAGTGAAAATAAAAAGAATGGGTATTTCCAATACCAAGTCCCAAACCGGGATGATCACGGCTGGTGAGCTGGCAAGGATCCTTCAGGTCGACAGGAATACGGTTATATGCTGGATTATAAACCATGAGTTGGAATCACAGCAGCGGATCACCCGAACGAAAAAGAGATTTATGTTTATCAATATAGAAGACTTTTGGAATTGGGCTGACAACAACCGCAATAAGATAGATTTTTCAAAGCTTGAACCCAATGCGCTTCCCCCTGAACCTGATTGGGTGGATGAGGAAAGAAAGGTATCAAAGGCAGTAACGAATTATAAGGTATGGACGAAGCAGGAAGAAAAGCTCTTGCTGGAGGTTTACAGAAGTGGTAAAAATCTGAAAGAAATATCATGCTTGTTTGGTAGATCCAGTGATTCTATACGCAATAAAATCAAGCGTCTGACAGAAAACTGCTATTCATAAAATAGTCGTATCTATTAGGGAATTCCCCTTGTTAAACATAGGAATTAATAGTATATTTTTCCTTATATATGTTTAATATTTACAGATTTGGTTTTTCTTTTTCAGGGGGAATATCGTGTGGATATATATGTTGCAAGGCAGCCAATTTTTGATTTGAATGAAAAGACGGTGGCATATGAGTTGCTTTACAGAAGCAGTACCGTCAACAAATATAGGCACACAAATGGAGATCAGGCTACAACTGATGTTATCGTTAATAGTTTCCTGAACATAGGAATCAAGGAATTATCTAATGGCAAGCCCTGTTTTATCAATTTTACTGAGAAGCTGTTAAAGCTAGGTGTTCCTTCCTACTTCAACCCTCTGGCAATCGTTGTAGAAATTCTGGAGACGGTGGAAATTAATGAAGAAGTGCTAAAGATTTGTAAAGAATTGAAGTCGCTTGGATATGTAATCGCACTAGATGATTTTTTCATTTCACAGTGGAGTGATACAACAATTCAGCTGTTGGATTATGTAGATATCATCAAGATAGATTTTAGGACGACAAAAAGGAATGACAGGCAGGAAATCATCCGGTTCACAAAGGGCCGGGATATTCGATTCCTGGCTGAAAAAGTTGAAACCATGGAAGAATATGAGGAAGCAAGAGAAGATGGTTTTGTTTACTTTCAGGGATTCTATTTCAGTAAACCAGTAATTCTTAATAGCTATGACATTCCATCCTATTATCATTCATATTTTCAAATACTCAAAGAGATCGAGAGTCCCGAACCAGATATAGAAAAAATCAAAGATATAATTGAAAGAGACATTTCTCTTTCCTATAAGCTTCTGAGATTAATAAATAACCCAGTATTCCGACCAAGAACTGAAGTTTCTTCTATAAAACAAGCAATTATTTTATTGGGCTTGAATGAGATTAAGAAATGGATTTATGTATTGGCAATCAGAGGTGCTGAAATTGGAACGGATGACAGTTCAAAAGAAAGGGAAATTATCGATCTTTCACTTAAAAGGGGTAAGGTTGGGGAGTTGATTGGGCGAAGGCTGGGCAGTGAAGCCCTTGCGTCAAAATATTTCCTGCTTGGAATGTTCTCGCTGATGGATTCCCTGCTGCATCTTCCAATGGACCAGCTGCTCCAGGATCTGCCATTGAGTAATGAACTAAAGGAGGCATTATCGGGTGAAATGAATGATGCATTCGTGATGCTTCAATTTTTAAAGGACATTGAACATGCCTTCCACGAGGATGAGGAGATGGCAGTCAATCCGACTTCTATGGACCAGGAAGAGCTTTTCCGTTTATATGCGGAGTCAAGTGATTGGGCATCCAAGGTGATGAATGAAGTCAGCTTAGCAGGATTGGCAACTGCGTAATTTGAAGTAAAAGCATGCAGGGAGAAAAAATTCTCTCTGCTTTTTGTTTTAAAAAGGTGATAATGTTGTTTACCTCTTCAAAAAAAGATATTCTTAATTCATAGGCTTCCAGAATATTTCGGAAAAAATTTCTGCATCCCCTAACTTGTTCAAATGAGGTGTTTGTTTTGGTGGTGAAATATTTATCTGCACTTTTGCTTCCGGGGTTTATGGTTGTATTTTTCACAAAGGTTGCTTATAGCCAGGTGCTTGCACTTATTTTAACAGTTGCGCTGATCGCTGCTTCTGTTTATAAAGGATATACGGAGTCGTTTCTCTTGATTGTGGTGGACGCCTTTTCACTGACAGCAGGCTTTTATTTTTCAAACAAGATGATGAAGCGAAACAGGAAGCAACAGTAAATGCATCGCTAACCAGGCTGAGAGTGAGTCAATGATCCTGCTTAGATTAAAAGTTTACGGATAGAAGGGGAAAGGACCTGTCGAATGATTGTTCGACGGGTTTTTAGCATATACAAAGGGTTTATAGAGATTAATCAAACATTTGATTAAGACTTTTTTCAAAGCGGAAACTGCCCTGATTCATGAAATCTTGAGTTCTTCTCTTAGATGGCATACGTTAAAACACAATAACTCGAATGTTTGTTCGCTTTTTATTGGTTTGTTTTACTTGCTTTGTGGTAGAATGAGGATATGACTTTTGGAAGCAACAAGACAACATAGCGATGTAATTGTTAAAAATTATAAATGAAATAACAGGAGGCTTTTTTCTGTGAAGGACCAATTTGAATTAGTCTCAAAATATTCCCCGCAGGGAGACCAGCCCGCAGCAATTCAAGAGCTGGTAAAAGGCATTCGCCAGAACAAAAAGCATCAGACGCTCCTCGGAGCAACAGGCACGGGCAAGACCTTCACGATTTCCAATGTGATCAAGGAAGTCAACAAGCCAACGCTTGTCATCGCCCATAATAAAACGCTGGCAGGTCAGCTGTATAGTGAGTTCAAGGAGTTCTTTCCGAACAATGCGGTTGAGTATTTAGTCTCCTACTACGAGTACTATCAGCCGGAAGCCTACGTGCCGTCTTCGGACA
>DMSR01000146.1 GCA_003457145.1 Bacillus sp. (in: firmicutes) | reverse complement strand
AAGAGATCAAGTCATCTCTACGATGAGAGACATGTTAAATCAAATGCCAGAGGTGAATGCATTTATCGCTGTAAACGCGAATATGATTGGTCCGATGGTACAGGAAATAGGGAGACGCTCCCAGGTTGAGCCTTATTATCTATATACATTTGATGATGGACCAGAATCGTTACCGCTTTTAGAAGAAGGAAAAATTGACGGAATCGTCGAGCAGGATCCAGAAACAATGGGCGAAGTCAGTGTGCAACAGCTTATTAAATGGCTGAATGGGGAAACTGTGCCGCTTGATAGTAACGGTTACTTCACTAATATACGTATATTGAAGGACGACAGAAATGATTAGTGTTCAAAGAAAAATATTAACGCTTACAACCGTTGTCATCGTTATTATGTCCATTATTTGGCTAACGCTGACTTTCTACAACTATAAAACACAAGTGAAATACAATGACATCTTAAACCGTTACTTAATATTAAGTGATGTTTCCAGGGCCAGCAATCAAGTAATTACAGACTTGAATAACTATATGATCCAGTCGACCCCAGAAAACTTGCAGAATTTAGAGAGCAGCAAAAAGGTTCTGGAATCTGCTAGATATGAAGTGTTTAAGGTCAGAAATGAAGTAAATAATTTCACATTAACAAATTATATTCATTTAATGGGAAGTTTGATCGAAACAACTGATCGATTAATGGGCCTTGAACGAGATTCCGAGGCCGCGGTAAAAGACCTTGCGGAAACCACACGTATTGGTAACTATATTTCAGAAATGACACTCACATTAATCGATATGGAGCTCAAAACACATGAGCCATTCTATCGCGGCATTATGGAGCAATCGATTGAATTAGTGAAGCTTGCCATATGGATGATTCTCTTAACATCCTTGTTACTATTGTTAGCTACTTATTGGTTTTCCTTAAGCATCACCAGGCCAGTCCATCAATTAACAGAGGCAGCCAGTGAATTATCGAAAGGGAGATTTGATAAAGAAATTACAGTCAAAACGAATGATGAAATTGCCTTTCTTGCTAAAACATTTGATCATATGCGTACGAATATTAATAATTTAATTCAGCAAATAAAGGAAAAGGCAAAGCTGGAACACGAGCTGCAGCAGAACAAAATTTTGCTGCAGGAAAGTCATTTTCGCAGTCTGCAAAGTCAAATGAATCCGCATTTCTTGTTCAATACTCTAAATACCCTTTCGAAAAAAGCGTATTTAGAAGGGTCTGAAGAAATTAGTGATTTGCTCGTCAGCGTGGCAGACCTTTTGCGTTATAATTTAAAGCAAATTGACCGGTCCGTTACATTACGGGATGAACTGATTATTGTCAATCAATATATGGAGATTCAAAAGGCACGCTTCACGGATAGACTTCAGCTGCAGTTAGAAATTGATGACTCATGTTTACATGTTGCTATTCCCGCTCTCACCCTGCAGCCAATTATCGAGAATGCTGTCATTCATGCAGTAGAGCCCAACGTTAATGGGGGTGTCATCTCAATCCGTGTAGTTGATAAGAATGAATATGTGTTGATTCAAATTAAAGATGATGGAATGGGCATGTCTGAGGAGATCATTACCCAAATCTTAACGGAACGTCAAGTCCAATCAGCAGGGCATTCAACAGGGATAGGGTTCAGTAACGTGGTAAAGCGTTTGCGTCTTTTTTTTGAGAGGGAGGACGTTATTAATATTGAAAGTACAATAGGGAGCGGCACAGCCGTTCTATTGAAAATTCCGAAACAAAGAGGCGAGAATACATGATTAAACTTTTAATTGTGGATGATGAACAAATAGAACGGGAAGGGATGAAAGCAATTTTAGATAGAGCATTCCCAGATCTAATTGTTGAACAAGCCAATAATGGAAATATGGCGGTAGAAATGGCAGCAAGGTTCAGGCCGGATTTAGTGTTAATGGACATACAAATGCCTGGGATGAACGGCTTAGAAGCAGTGGAGCAGATTCTCTCAGATTTACCTCATATTAAATTCATAATGGTCACAGCATTTGATACGTTTAATTATGTGCAGTCAGCTTTAAAGCTTGGAGCAAAAGATTATATCTTAAAGCCAAGTAAGGTGAGTGAAATTAGAGCAACGGTCGGAAAGGTTTTGAGAGTAATAGAGAACGAGCGGGAATTGCAAGCAGAAAGCAGCATGCAACGAGTTATGCTTCAAAGAACATTAGCTCTTGCTGAAACAGATGTTGTCACCCAGCTACTATTCGATCACGTACATGAAGTCCATTTGAATATGCTAATCGAGATGCTCGATATTCGCTCAACAAGTGAGGTATTTGTCATGAATGTGATTGTACCAGATGGAATGGAACATCTTTACTCTCGGATTAAAGAAAAAGTCAGGAAAACGAGAAGTGGATGGGTGGGGGCTCTTTACGATGGACAGCTGCCGGTTATTATGTTTAGAGACGGCCAATCTTATCGATCACAAGCGATTTCTCTAGCAAGAGATATTTTATCAGCAGGTAATACGGAACAGAAAGCTGGTTGGTTCATTGGGATAGGGAATGATTGCAACTCCCTAGAGAAAATTCGTCAATCTTACCAGGAGGCAATCATTGCTTCTAGCAATAGGACGCTCCCTGTAAAATATCGTTTTTATCAAGATATACCTGTGTTGAGTGAAGCAGTGAGCTGGCAGCAGGCAAAGTATTTAAAGAAAGATTTTGCCGACCAGGTACGTCTTGGACATTGGGATCAAATTAAATCGAACATCAGCCATCTTATCCAAGCATACGAGATGGAAGGCATAGAATTGCAGCAAGCACAACAATTCGTGTTAAAAGCGTTATGGTCTATCTGGTCGATTATAAGCGAATTGGGGATTGAGGCAGCAATCCCGATATACCATTTTCAAGCACGAAATTACCGTCAATTACGTTCTGAAACGGTCAATCTGCTGATGAATATAAAACATTCCTATGATAAACATTATAATAATTTGGAAGCGGATACAATCCGTCAGATTAAACAATATATCATGGAAAACTCTCAACAGAATATTTCATTGGAGACGCTTAGTAATAAAGTTGGGTTAAGCCCAATTTATATCAGTAAAATGTTTAAAGAAAAGCTAGGCATTAATTACATTGACTTTTTAACTGAATGCCGTATTGAAAAGGCAAAGAAGATGTTAGCAGAACCAGAGAGGAGTATTAAGGAAATCACAATAGAAGTTGGCTATCATGAACCTAATTATTTCAGCAAGGTATTTAAAAAAATGTGCAATGTAACCCCAAGAGAATATCGAAAAACACTGCTGGGTTTAAAAGATTAGGCACTTCCGATAGGCTCTGTTAAAACCAA
>DMSR01000358.1 GCA_003457145.1 Bacillus sp. (in: firmicutes) | reverse complement strand
ATCGGCAGATTTTCAGTGGCCTCCAAATTCGCAGCGGTTCTTTTTTTGAACTTATACCTCCATGATAATCGGAAGGATCATTGGGCGGCGTTTTGTTTTTTCATATAGGAATGGAGCAAGTGTATCAGTGATTTCGTTTTTAATTTCGGACCACTGAGTCGTTTTTCTTTCCATCACCTTGTTTAAATGCTTGTTTATTAAGCTTTGGGCATCATTGATAAGGTCTCCTGATTCTCTCATATATACGAACCCTCTGGAAATCAAATCAGGTCCTGCAGCAATTTTGAAATCCTTCATATTGATACTGACAACGACAACAACCAGGCCTTCTTCAGAAAGGATTCGACGGTCGCGAAGTACGATATTTCCAATATCACCAACACCGCTGCCATCAATGTAGACATTTCCTGATGGAATCTTGCCAGCGATCTGTGCTTCATTCTCGCCTAGTGCAAGAACTTCACCATTGTCCATGATAAAGCAGTATTCAGCAGGTACACCACAATCGGTAGCAAGCTTTGTATGCATCTTTTGCATGCGGTGTTCACCGTGGATTGGCATGAAGAACTTTGGCTTGATCAGGCGAAGCATTAACTTTTGCTCTTCCTGGCCTCCGTGTCCTGATGTATGAATATCATTCAATGAACCATGTATGACGTCAGCTCCTGCACGTGAAAGCATGTTGATTGTGCGGTTGACACTGATAGTATTTCCAGGAATTGGTGAAGATGAAAATACAACAGTATCACCAGGCTGAATCTGAATTTGGCGATGTGTGCCATTTGCAATCCTTGATAATGCTGCCATCGGCTCGCCTTGGCTGCCTGTACAGAGGATCGTAACCTGGTTTGCTGGAAGGCGGTTGATTTGCTGGGCATCAATGAATGTATCCTTCGGCGCAGTAATATAGCCGAGGTCTTGTCCAATATTAATTGCCGATTCCATGCTTCTCCCAAATACGGCAACTTTTCTGCCATTTGAAACGGCGGCTTCAACCACCTGCTGCAATCTATGGATGTTTGAAGCGAAGGTAGCAAAAATAATTCTTCCATCGACCTTACGGAAAATATCCTGGATACTTTCTCCCACCCGGCGCTCAGACATGGTGAAGTTAGGAACCTCAGCATTCGTACTGTCTGACAGAAGGCAGAGAACACCCTCTTTTCCGATTTCAGCCATCTTCGTTAAGTTAGCTGGTTCCCCAACAGGTGTAAAATCAAACTTGAAGTCTCCTGTATGGACAATTTGTCCAGGGGGTGTTTTAACAACGACACCATATGAATCAGGGATGCTATGCGTAGTCCTGAAAAACGTCACTGATGTTTTTCGGAATTTGATAATATCCTCTTCCTGGATCTCGATTAGTTTTGCCTTACGTAATAAACCGTGTTCTTCAAGCTTGTTCCTGATCAATCCAAGAGCCAATTTACCACCATAAATCGGAATATTAATTTCACGCAGCAAATAAGGAATACCGCCAATATGGTCCTCATGGCCATGGGTGACAAATAATCCTTTAATTTTATCTTCATTCTTTACAAGGTATGAATAGTCAGGGATGACATAATCAATTCCCAGTAATTCATCCTCTGGGAATTTAATGCCTGCATCAATTAAAATGATTTCATCCTGAAATTGCACACCATAAGTATTTTTTCCGATTTCGCCAAGTCCTCCCAGTGCGAAAACAGCTGTTTGGTCGTTTTTAACAAATTTCATAAATTATCCTATCTCCAATACTTCATAGTCTTCTTTTTGCTTCTCATATTCAAAATAATTACCCAGAACGGCTTCAACATACTCAATATTATACTGACGGTCAGCTAATTTAGTTCGAACATCTCTTTCGGAAGCAGCTTCGACATATACAGTTTTAGTGTTTTCACGAACTGGTACTTGTTTAATGGACTCTTGGTAGTAAACTTTAAAAATCATATAAAATCTCTCTCCTTAATCTAATTAACTTTTCTTTTTTATAGGTGCTGTTAAATTTGAACGTTGATTTTTGCTCCAGACGCTCCGCTTGCCGCGTGAAGGAGTTTGAAAAAGCCCACCTGCCGGCTTTTTCAAACTCCTTCCTTGGGGGCTGCCGCTGAGCCTCCTCGCCGCAAGCTGCGATTGGTTAATTAATCTTTCTGCGAAGATCATTTTATCCAAGGTCTCAACTGATCAGCTGAGACCGCATGAGTCTGCGCGCCTTCCACTACAATCAAAAGGAGGTTTAAAAACAACATTGGCACTAACAAAGCCTTTTTATAAAAGATTGTTTTCGCATTTTGCAGCAAGTACAAAAAGAGCTTTATAAAAAAATTAACAATTTTTACATTGTTATTATTCATCATATTGAGTTGGTTTGAATTATTGTAGTTTTCCGCTATTAACCAATTTACAATAAGGAAGGAGCCCTTCGCAAGTTTGAAGGGCTCAAAATTTAAGCGATTGTTTTTTTGCGAAGCATATCTTTCCACTGTTTTAAGAGCTTTTTCCTGAGCTTCTTCAACATAGTGGATCATCTCCTTAATTCTTATTTTAAACTATCCTTGTCCAAAGTAAAGTAAACAAGGAGAAGTTTAGCAAAGATTATTTCTCAAACTGTTTTCGAAATGATTTCTGTACTTATTCCGTTCAAGGGATTCGTTCTCGGTACCCTCGTATCAAAATCATTTCTCCGTTATTAGTCCCTAAGGCTACAAAGTTTGAAACGGCTCTTTCTCAAAAACCTTTCTATATGTTTATATTATATGATGAAATAGCAAAATTTTTCATGGGTAATCATGGAATGACAAAAATTGTCATGTATTTGCCACGTTTAGCCGCCTTTTTTTTCTGTACACGCACTGTGTTATTTGGTAGACTGCTTTAATACTAATTAAGGTTGACATTAAGGAGAATATAATGAGTAAAATAGTGTTTTTTGATATTGATGGAACATTGCTTGACCATGATAAGAACTTGCCTTCCTCAGCGAAGAAAGCAATTAGACTGCTAAAGGACAATGGGGTATTTGTGGCTATTTCCACTGGCAGAGCACCATTTATGTTTGAGAGTTTAAGGGAGGAACTTGAGATTGATTCGTTTGTGAGCTATAACGGCCAGTATGTCGTTTTTGAAAACGAAGCAATCTATCAAAATCCATTGAATTCGTTGAAGATCGAAGAACTCTTTTTAAATGCAAAAACAAAGGAGCACCCTCTTGTATTCATGAACCATTTGACGATGAAATCATCCGTTAAGCATCACGAATACATAGAGACAAGTCTTGGAGGCCTAAAGTTCACGCATCCAAACCACGATGACAGCTTTTATGAAGGCAGGGAATTATACCAAACCCTCTTGTTTTGCAGAGAAGGAGAGGAAGAATATTACCGCGAACACTATCCTGAGTTTACCTTCATCAGGTGGCACCAATATTCTGTTGATATATTGCCAGCAGGAGGCTCCAAGGCAGAAGGAATTAAAAAGTTGATTTCCAGGCTTGGTTTCCGTCCTGAAGATGTATATGCCTTTGGCGATGGATTGAACGATTTTGAAATGCTGAGGACCGCTGGAACAGGTGTGGCAATGGGGAATGCAGTGCCGGAGTTAAAAGAGCTTGCTGATTTTGTTACGCGTGATGTTGATGATGATGGCATTTGGCATGGATTGAAAAAATTAGAATTAATATAAAGAAATACTTTTTTTTGTTAAAATACCAATGGATTCCAACAGCGTAAGCGAACTATGACCTTTAACTCAACAAAAGAAAAGCCGAATCAATGATTCGGCTTTATCTTTCAATCGGCAGAGCAGCTGGGATTTCAGTATAGGGATCCTG
>DMSR01000505.1 GCA_003457145.1 Bacillus sp. (in: firmicutes) | reverse complement strand
GATCTACACTCTTTCCCATCTGCATCATCATCATTTTAAGCATTTGTTCATTAATTGGCGGATTTTTCTTTAAATAGCTCTCCATGTATTTACGAGCAATGAAAAATCCTAGCGCTACACCGACAAGCAATGCCAGTATACCAACTAGAATATACGTCCACATAAAAACTTCCTCCTTCATGTTGTCTAACATACAGTGTACTAAACCAACAGCTATTATACAATATATGCTGGTTTTTTTCTCTATTTTTTAAACATATTTTCTTTCTTTAATCGGCTTTAGCCAGCCGTATTTGTTTGAATCAAGGTCAATTGCCAGAAAGGAGGTTTCACATTTCCGCAAAATCTCAAAAAAGACCGTTTCAGCGTCAACATTCCCCTGGGAATTCAACTTTAAAAATCGCTCATTGACCTTCAAGGTCGAGAAGCTTGAGGTGCTTTTATTTTCAAAAATGTACACGCCATCATCCATTCGGAATCCCTTCACCTTAGAAAGCTGTTGATGCAAAAGCTGATGGACCCGAAGAACAGGAATTGGTTTAGTGACATAATCAACCTGCTTAGAAATAATCGAACTTAACTCGCCATTAGCTTGACTGTATTCCCAAAACAATTGATAAAACATGCGTTCTCTTCCGAAATAATGGGAGGCAAATTCATCTTCTATTAAATATAGCTGGTAGGATCTCATTTGATCCCCTCCTCTGCAGACAAGCATTTATCTTTATTATAGGAAATCAAACAGTCTGCGTTTGTCTAAAGATGCCGAGAAAAACCACTAATTATGTCGAATTCAAAACTTTCTTACTTTTTATTATAATTTTATACAATACAGATGGCACTGGAAATGACATTAATCTTGCAATTTGAAGATTACTTTCATACAGATTAGGGGAATATATCACTGTTAATTTGAAAATGAAAGGATTGAAGAAGATGGCAACAGTTCTATACATTACAGCAAATCCTAAACCGGTTGAGGAATCATTCAGCCTATCAGTCGGTGAAGAATTCATTAACTCTTATCGGGAAAATAATCCTGATGATGAAGTGATTAGACTGGACCTATATAAAACCGAAGTCCCATTTATTGATACAGATGTATTCAGCGGTTGGGGCAAATTACAGCAAGGAACAGCATTCGAGCAGCTCAATGAGGATGAAAAGCAAAAAGTGAGCACAATCAATAATCTTACAGATCAATTTATCGCTGCTGACAAATACATTTTTGCTACTCCTTTATGGAATTTCAGCTTCCCACCTAAAATGAAGGCATACATCGATAATATTGCAATTGCCGGCAAGACGTTCAAGTATACTGCCGAAGGCCCTGTAGGCTTACTTGGGGGGAAAAAGGCCATCCATATCCAGGCAAGGGGAGGAATCTACTCTGAAGGACCTGCCAAGGAAATGGAATTCGGGGATCGGTATTTGAGAACTGTCCTTGGTTTTATGGGCATCACCGATGTAGAAACCATAGCGATTGAAGGGATGGCCGCTATGCCTGACCAAGCGCAGGACATTAAACAACAAGCCATTCAGCGTGCAAATGAGCTAGCCAAGCAATTTTAATTCCGACAAAAAAAGCCTCTTATAGGCTTTTTTTACTGTCCTTTTACTCAAGTGCTATTTTCTGGTTAATAGGAGCCCTTACCATGCACAATTAAATCTCGCACCTAAAAAAAGAACTTCCTGAAAAATGAAGCCCTAGTTTACTTGGTGACTTAGTGATTAAAGGGATCATAAATAGCCAATCTTTATCCCTTAATTATATAAATACGAGTCAAAATGACCTTTTTATCGTTAAACCCTCAACATTCTCTTGATTGCTGACAGTAATACTTTCAATATACTTGTTAACTTTTGTGCTGTAGGTATAATCTCCATAACAATATGGATAGCGGAAGTTATTTTTATTCCCACCACAATTATAGGTTTGAGGATTTTTTTCCACCTGGATCATTGAGAATTTCTTTGCAAGGTCCTCGCTATGCTTGCCCCCGTTTTTTGCTACGAAATCGATATATCCTGTTCCCATGTTATAAGCCTGTATTACTGTTGAGAAATCCACTTGCTTCTGATTGCCATACGTGACGGACCTTTGAAAATGTTTCACGCCTTGTNNATGCTCTGGATCCTGGATTGTATTAGGGGCAAGCCCGGCAGATTCAGATGCTTGCATCGGATCTCCGCCCTTTCCTTTGCTTTCCTGCATCATTAATGCTGCTAGGGTTACAGTGTGTTCATCTAAATTAACCTTTACTAATTCCTCATGAATCAATGGAGTATATTTTGCGACTTCACTTATAGAATTATTTGCTCCCACACTAAGCTTCCTTAGATCCTGATTAAACAAATCTAGAAATCTATCAAACATGAAAAAACCTAACAGTAAAGAGAAAAGCAGGATAACAAGATTGAAGTTTCGTTGAATTTGTTTCTTTTTGGGCTTCTTATAATTGCTTTTCATAGTACCTCTCCCAAACCTCGTGCTCTTTTCTCTATTTTATAAGACATTGTCGAATAATATCAAGTGAGCGAGAGCTACACTTTTTAGCAGCTCCCTTATGTTTATTCTTCATAAATCATTTTTCGTGTCATTCCGCCGTCTATAATTAGATCTTGCCCGTTGACGAAGTCATTGTCTGGANNGCCCGCAGCTGCTCATAACTTAGCGTCTGGATCCATCCTGGACTAATACAATTTACCGTGATACCTTTCGGTTGCAGAGAGGCCGCCAGAGCATGTGTCAAGGCAACAATTCCACCCTTTGATGATGCGTAAGCTTCTGAATTCGGTTCGGACATCATTGCCCTTGTCGAGGCAATATTGATGATTCTTCCACCTTGCACCATTCTTTTTGCCGCTTCTCTTGAGCCAATAAAAACACTGCGGAGGTTTGTGAAGACTACATCCTCCCATTCTTCTGTTGTCAACTCAAA
>DMSR01000072.1 GCA_003457145.1 Bacillus sp. (in: firmicutes) | reverse complement strand
TGGTGGAATTCTCCTTGTTTCATTAATTGCTCTAGGTTTTGCAAAACCCGTACATGAATATTTATCTATTCCAGGAGATATAACTTTGTTTGAGGGGCAACAGCTTGATATAACGGCTAGTGCCGTATATGCTTCTGCACCTATAAAAAATACAAGTATAGCTGTTAAACAGACGGGAAATACAGTATCACTGGAAGCCAAGGAACATGGGAAAGATGAAATGGTCCTTGAGCTTGCGGGTTTTCCTGTAAAGAAAGTTGATGTAAATGTTTTAAAGGACTTCAAGGTGATTCCTGGAGGTCAATCCATTGGTGTTAAATTGAATACAGTTGGTGTCCTAGTGGTCGGACATCATCAAGTTCAGGCAGAAGAAGGCAGAGTATCACCAGGAGAAACAGCCGGAATTAAAAAAGGCGATATAATAACAGAAATTAATGGCAGGCAAATTGAAAGAATGTCTGATGTTGGGCCTTTTGTAAAGCAAGCAGGAGAAGAAGGAAAACCATTGGATTTAGTGCTTAAAAGAGAAAATGAAAAAATCACAGCTCATCTCCAGCCCAAAAAAGATGTGAACGAAAAAACATATAAACTCGGACTGTATATACGCGATTCAGCAGCCGGAATTGGAACGATGACATTTTATCATCCGCAATCGAAGAAATATGGCGCGCTTGGCCATGTAATTTCGGATATGGATACGAAAAAACCGATAGTCGTCGAAGATGGTCAAATAGTCCGGTCAACTGTTACCTCAATAGAAAAGGGTGGAAAAGGTGACCCGGGAGAAAAGTTGGCCCGGTTTTCATCAGACCGTGAAGTGATCGGGAATATCCAGAGGAACAGTCCATTTGGAATTTTTGGCGAATTGAATAAAGGGATTAAAAATGGCATTTTTGATAAGCCGCTTCCTATTGCCCTATCCCATCAAGTGAAGGAAGGGCCAGCTAAAATATTAACTGTTGTTAACAATGATGAAGTCAATTTCTTTGATATAGAAATTGTCAGCACGATTCCGCAAAAGTTTCCGGCTACAAAGGGTATGGTCATCAAAGTGACAGACCCTGTACTGTTGGAGAAGACGGGTGGAATTGTCCAAGGAATGAGCGGAAGTCCAATTATCCAGGACGATAAGCTTGTAGGAGCGGTAACACATGTTTTTGTAAATGATCCGACTAGTGGATACGGTGTCCATATTGAATGGATGCTAAACGAAGCTGGCATTGATATATATGAAAAGCCAAGAGAACAGGCTAGTTAAAAGGATGAAAACAAAGGCGGCGGTTGCCGCCTTTGTTTATTTTCGAGAGTAGNNGAGTAGCCAGAAATATAAAATAGAGATTATTCGACAAAAACGCCGAAGCTTCTTTGTCAACTGGCGAAATAAGTCGAAAAACAAAGGAAAAAGAAGCATTTCTTAGAAAATATTACATTTTTAAGAAAAAATTAAAAATAAGAGGAATTCCTGTTGCATTGTCGAATTAGTCATTTAGAATAGAATTTAGAGAAGATAAATTTATGAACACAAATGGATTGAGGAGGAACCAATTAGTGAACAAAATTAAAGTATGTGTCGTTGATGACAACAGAGAATTAGTGGGGCTTCTGGAAGAATATATTTCTTCACAGGATGATATGGAGATAATCGGTGTTGCTCATAACGGACAAGAGTGCTTAGAAATGCTTGAAGATACAGACCCAGATGTTATGCTTTTAGATATTATCATGCCGCATATCGATGGCCTTGCAGTGCTGGAAAAGCTAAGGGACATGAAGAATGGGATTGTTCCAAATGTGATCATGTTAACAGCATTTGGCCAGGAGGATGTAACGAAGAAAGCAGTCGAACTCGGTGCTTCGTATTTTATATTAAAACCTTTCGATATGGAAAACCTNNCCTAGCAGGCCATATCCGCCAGGTCAGCGGAAAAGCGAAGCCGATGGCGAGAAAGCCTTCTTCTCTGAATTACGGCAGGTCTACAGAACAGAAACCAAAGAATCTTGATGCCAGTATTACCAGTATTATTCATGAAATTGGTGTACCAGCCCATATTAAAGGTTACATGTATTTGCGTGAAGCAATTTCCATGGTATTTAACGATATCGAACTTCTCGGCTCCATCACTAAAGTCCTCTATCCAGATATCGCAAAAAAATTCAATACAACTGCAAGTCGAGTAGAGCGTGCCATCCGTCACGCAATTGAAGTTGCCTGGAGCAGGGGAAATATTGATTCCATCTCCTCATTATTTGGATACACTGTTTCCATGTCAAAAGCAAAGCCGACAAATTCCGAATTCATTGCGATGGTTGCTGATAAGCTTCGCCTGGAGCATAAAGCCTCTTGAAGGGGTTAGACGTACAATAAGCTATTATTATAAATTTTCATACTTATACATCTTTCTTGGATCGGACATACCGGATCCGGGAAGGGTGTTTTTTGTTTAAGGCTGTTACCTCATAAAAACAAGTTTGCGAAAAAAGCCTTGTTAAGTTATCTGAATTTGGGGAAAAAGAAAAACGCCAGGCGGCGCTTGGGTAAACTTATTTTTCTTCTTTTTTTTCAAGTTCTGCGAGTTTTTGCAGCAGAATATGCTGAGGCATATGCATGATGTGTTCGATAGGCATTCCTAGCTTTTCAGAAAGCTTGATGGCTGTTTCGGCAGAAATGTGCAGTGGTTTCATGTTGACCTCCAAATTAATGATAAGGTG
>DMSR01000465.1 GCA_003457145.1 Bacillus sp. (in: firmicutes) | reverse complement strand
ATATTTAGCTTCGGCCCATTGAAAGCCTGCTGCCAATACCCTGCTGCTATTAATTACAGTAGGAAAGAATTCCAGCCAGCTTTCTCTCGCAAGGTGCTTCCACTTTCTTAACATGGAACAGTGCAAAAAGTTTATGCAAAAAAGATTAAATTACATAAGCAATTGCCATAATGGTAATGATAGGAGGGGAAGAATGGAGGGGCTTTTTTTTTATTGGCTGTCGTGGATTGGCTGGACATGGGCAACATTCATTATGGATAAAAAAAATCCTGCAAGGATTAAAATTGCAATCTGGTTACTGGCAGTCATCATGACGGCTCCTTATAAAGTTAATGTTTTTATGTATGAAATCCATCTTTCAGCGTTTGCAATTGGCTTTTTTCTTTTTGCAGAAACAAAGAGGATGAGGGCAGGAGCCTTTTTGTATTCATTTATTTCTGCGTTCATCATAATGCTTGCATACACTAGCTTCCTGCTGTTCGAATTATTTGATCCAGTATGGGTTCTCTTCGACAGGAAAATCATGATAGCTGCAGCAGGAGTCTATCTTACTCTTTTGCTGCAAAAAACATACTACAACCGGGGAATTTCGTTAATATCAGGTTTACTGCAGGGAGAGATCTTATTCTCGACGATTTTGCAAAAATACAATTTTCCTTATTCGGTATCATCTTTGGCGTTTTTAGACATCTTGATCATTTCTTTAGCCATGCTGTTGACTTGGTCAGCGATTGAAACATTGATTGTCACAATGTCTGGCAACCCTATAAATCACATAGAAGGGGAGGAACACAAAACTTCATGAATGAATACACACTGCCTATCATTTTTGGGGTTGCTGTGGGTACGTTGTCAAGGCTGTTTATGCTACGGACAGATTATCGGCAATATCCTACATACCTTCATGGGAAGATTATCCATGTAGCCCTTGGCTTTATCGCAGCAGGGCTTGGGACAGTTGCAGGTCCGGCCATTATGGAAGAAGATTTCACTGCGATAACCTTTTTGACGCTGGCAGCTTCCCAATTCAGAGAGGTTAGGAATATGGAAAGGAACACCCTGACCGAACTAGATAGCTATGAACTTGTTTCAAGAGGGAAAACATATATCGAGGGTGTTGCGATAGCTTTTGAAAGCCGGAACTATCTAGTTATCTTTACATCTCTTGTCAGCACGCTTTCTTATCTGATTTTCAATATCTGGGTTGGGATCGTAGTGGCATTTGTCGCATTGATAATTTCTAAAAGACTAATGTCTGGCGGGAAGCTGAAGAGCATCGTAGAGATTGAATATGTGGAACCCCGCTTTGATGGTGCAGGACTTTATGTAGACAATATCTATATTATGAATATAGGGCTGCCTGAGAGACAAAAGGAAGTTCTTCGTTACGGCATGGGCTTTATTTTAAAACCAAAGAATATGAATGCCCGGTCAACTATTGCTAACCTGGGGCAGAGACAGGCTGTGCTCCATGATGTGTCTACGGCATTGGGAGTTTATCGCGACTCAGGTACTCCGGCACTAGTCCCGCTTGCAAAACGTGATCTTGATGATGGGAGAATAGGCATTTTTGTTTTGCCGCAAGAACGAGATATCGAACGTGCAATCACCATTATTGGGGATGTTCCAATGCTGGAAAATGCAATCAGGATGCCATCCGAGAAAAAAAGCTCCAAAGGGGGGCTCGGTAAATGATGCTTGAAAAATTCATTTTGGCCGTAATCACTACTAATCCCAAAAAAGCGCCGGTTGGCACTGCGGTCTTTCATTGTGATTCAAAGGAAGAAATGGAAGCTGTTGCTGCTAATCTGGAAGCGATACTTGATGGCATTGCACATGCGCTAACTGAGGAACTTTATGTCATTGTTAAACATTGACATAAAATGTTTTGATTGCCTGTATACTGCATCATTTGATAAACTGAGTAAGCCAGACCCTTCTGTATACTAAGAAGGGTTTATTTTATAAGACTCTTTTCGTAATCTTTGTGGCTTTTCAAACGCCTGCGAAAAATACAAACAATGCAAAAACTGTCTTTTATAATGATGTGAACTTGGGAAGTTTGATATTGTTATGGCCGGGTCTTTGACCTGCATTAATAGAAATGAAATTGAAAGGGTGATGTTCATGACGAAACCAGTGGTAGCTATCGTTGGACGTCCGAATGTCGGCAAGTCTACGATTTTTAACCGAATCGTTGGTGAACGTATTTCGATCGTTGAAGATATTCCTGGAGTAACAAGGGATCGCATATACAGTTCGGCTGAATGGCTGACACATGATTTTAATATTATTGATACTGGCGGAATTGATTTAGGTGATGAACCATTCCTGGAGCAAATCCGTCAGCAGGCAGAGATTGCAATTGATGAGGCTGATGTAATCATCTTTCTGGTGAACGGGAGAGAAGGCGTAACAGCTGCAGATGAAGAAGTAGCAAAAATTCTTTATCGTTCCAAAAAGCCTGTTGTCCTTGCAGTCAATAAAATTGACAATCCTGATATGAGAGACCAGATTTATGACTTCTACTCGCTTGGATTTGGTGAACCAATGCCAATATCAGGATCACATGGTCTAGGGCTCGGGGATTTGCTTGATGAAGCAGCTAAACATTTCCCTCAGGGCAAAGATACAGAATATGATAAAGATACGATTAAATTCTCATTGATTGGACGCCCAAACGTTGGCAAATCCTCACTGACGAATGCAATACTTGGAGAAGACCGAGTGATTGTCAGCGATATCGCGGGAACCACAAGGGATGCAATTGATTCGCAAGTTACATATAATGGGCAAAAGTATGTCATTATTGATACTGCGGGAATGAGAAAAAAGGGCAAGGTTTATGAAACAACAGAAAAATATAGTGTGTTAAGGGCATTGAGAGCCATCGAACGTTCAGACGTAGTCCTTATAGTCATCGATGCGGAAGAAGGCATCATCGAGCAGGATAAGCATATTGCTGGCTATGCTGAAGAGGCAGGACGGGCTGTAATCATTGTTGTAAATAAATGGGATGCCATAGAAAAAGATGAGAAAACAATGAAGGAATTTGAAGAGAAAATTCGCAGTCATTTCCAGTTCTTAAGTTACGCGCCAATTGTTTTCCTTTCTGCTAAAACGAAGAAACGAATTCATACACTGATGCCAATGATTGATTTGGCAAGTGAAAATCATTCTATGAGGGTTCAGACAAATATCCTGAATGAAGTGATCATGGATGCGATCGCTATGAATCCTACCCCTACGGATAAAGGGAGAAGGCTTAAAATTTACTATGCCACACAAGTTTCTGTCAAGCCGCCAACCTTTGTTGTATTTGTAAATGAGCCGGAGTTAATGCATTTTTCTTATGAACGATTTTTGGAAAATAGGATCAGGGATGCTTTTGACTTCACTGGTACCCCAATTAAGATTTTCGCAAGA
>DMSR01000423.1 GCA_003457145.1 Bacillus sp. (in: firmicutes) | reverse complement strand
GGCATCTTCTAACAAAAAAATAATTTTTCTTTAAAAACTTTCATCTTCACAACTTCCACATAAGTTCCCCATAAGTTCTACATACCTACTTATTATTATAAAGATAAGAAATCGGCAGCGAGTTGACGAAAAAGGAAATATTAACGACATCTCACTCGACGCCCTAATAGCTCGTAACCAATGATTTTTGAATAGCAGGGTTCGGAAAAACCCTAACCCCGAAAATCGAAAACTCTAAGGACCTCGATTTTCACCACACTTGGCTATCCGGAAAATCCCATTCCGCTTGATACGCCTGAGTGCTCTGGCTTTAAATGTTTTGCAAACTTCCCTTTTTATCAATAAAAGGTTTTGAAATTCAAAACCTCCCTATTCGACAGGCTGGCCTAGTGCCAGCCTCTTTTTTTGCATTTTCTCCCCTCTCCCTGGTTGTGAACCGAATTGATAAAAAAAATACTGCCATTGAAGGAATCAGCCAGGCATCAAAAACCAGCCAGATATTAATTGATCTAAATTAAGCGGGCCTGCGGAGTGAAATTCACGGTGGGATGGAGGTAAATTCACAAGAGAAACAATTTACTCAATCTCCTCTATTTCTCGATACTTTTTTAGTATGATAATAGTAGGCTGTTTACGTATGCTTTGTTAATCCAATAGGATCCCCTTCTTGCTTCGTGCATTTTTCGAAAAGGCTCCTTAATAGGACCACAGCAATCGCCGAATCAAAAGCAACAAAGTTTCGGACAGACCTTAATACTAAGATTATTTGGAGAGTGGCGGATATGGACAGGATTTCGTTAAAAATCGGAACATTTTTCTTTATAACGATCCTATTAGTGGAAGGAATTTTATTTTATTACCTCCATTCTTCAATCATTCATTCACGGATCGATGAGGAGCTTTCCTCCCTGCAAACTCGCGGGAACAACCATCGTGATATCCTTGAAACCTCCTACCTTGAAGATACAATCCATCATATCGTTTCAATGGAGTCTAGGACGGATACTCAAGTATTGATCATGGATAAATATGGGGATATTGTCGTGTCTTCCAATTATGCAGATGAATATATGACCAAAATCATCGAAACAGCTCCTGTCGATGTACCGAGAGCGGGCATGATTCTCGAAGATGATTGGAAAACCCAGAAGTATATTGCCTCCGTCAGCCCTCTTGAAGATAATGGAGCTGTATTCATGTTCAAAAATACCGAGCAGGTACAGACGCTGATTACTAAGCTTAATAAGCATTTCTGGCTAGCAGGGATTTTGCTGCTGACTTCAATGGCTATTATCACCCTATTCCTTTCAAGGGTCATCACAAAGCCGGTGATCAAGATGAACGAAGCTACTCTTAAAATTCGTAAAGGCGATTATTCTGTGACTTTACCTCGCCTTGGCAAGGATGAATTAGGCGAGCTTGGGGAGTCAATCCAGGTTCTCGCCAATGATTTGAATCATATAAAAAAACAGCGGAACGAATTTCTGGCGAGCATTTCGCACGAGCTCAGGACCCCGCTTACCTACATCAAGGGATATGCGGACATTGCTGGGAAGGAAGGGACTTCTTCTGAGGACAGAACCAAGTATTTACAGATCATACTTGAAGAAGCCACCAAGCTTTCAGGCTTGATAAAAGGGTTATTTGATCTCGCTAAAATGGATGAGAATACTTTTACAATTAAAAAGGAGCGTGTAGAGCTTAGTTCTTTATTGCATAAAATCCATGAAAAGATTGCACCTTCTTTCGTTGAAAAAAATATCACGCTTAATTTTAACTGCTCTGGGAAAGTATATATTGAGGCAGACCCTGTACGCTTTGAACAAATCATCATCAACCTGCTTGATAATTCCAGGAAGTATTCCGAAGGAGATTCTACAGCGACGATCGAAGTTTTTAAAAAGGGGGAAAGTGTCCATATTTTAGTGAGGGATGAAGGCAAAGGGATACCTGAAGAAGACTTACCGTGGATTTTCGATCGTTTTTACCGGGTAGATAAGTCAAGGTCAAAAGCATTGGGCGGTTCCGGCCTTGGGCTGGCAATTGTAAAGGAGCTAGTTGAAGCCCATGGCGGAAATATCAACCTCACAAGTGAACTGGGTAAAGGCACGACATTTGAAATCATTCTCTAATTTTGCAGTTTGTCTAAAGTTCGGTTTTAAAAGTGTAAAATATGGAATACATAATTAAAGGGGTGATGTAATTGAGACAAGTTGATTCTTTACTGGATATCGTCGAAGCTGTTAAAAAAACCAGCAGTCCTAATGAAGTATTGGTTAGTCAGCATGAGACTTCACGCTCTGCCGTTACACTGGGCGATGAGGATACAGAGGCCGGCACACGGCTGCGAGTCAAAGCTCTCTTCAACGGCACTCTTTATTACTCCGAGGAATTCCAGGATGACACACTTTATGAGGAAGCCATCGACCTGATCAAAGAGCTCGAAAACTACACAAAGGTTAAAATTGTAAGCGAAGCTGAGATTGAGAAGTTGAACAAGATGAAGGAAGGCAGCTGAGGAATCAGCTGTCCTTTTTTTTACAATGTATCAACTTTACGTGCAATAGACAAAGTTGCAGGGTGAATGATCAATCGTTGCCAATGTCCCGGCTATCGCTGCTGGACTTCCTACATATCTTGCTGCTTTTACAGAGAAAATAAGCTTGTTCGAGAAGAAAGGAGGGCTTCCATGACTAAAAAGTACAATAAAGGCAGCAAAAATCAAAATTCTCCTAAAACAGGAAACCAGATGGCTGAGTTTTCGGGTGAACTGGCAAGCGGAGATAAC
>DMSR01000331.1 GCA_003457145.1 Bacillus sp. (in: firmicutes) | reverse complement strand
TAGACTAGTCTCTTTCGTAAGGTTTGCTGTTTTTATAACGCAAATTTGCTTTATGTGAAAACAGGTTTACCGAAAAATAGCTCTTCATCTCAGCCTCCAAAGGGCAGGGGCGTTGGCAAATCAGATTAGGAGGTGGCTGCTTTGACGATCCAATGGTTTCCAGGCCATATGGCCAAGGCTCGCAGGGAGGTCACAGAAAAATTAAAGCTTGTAGACGTGATTTTTGAGTTGGTCGACGCGAGGGTACCCTATTCTTCGCGTAATCCGATGATTGATGAAATCATTCAGCACAAACCGAGGATTGTCCTTTTGAATAAGGCCGATATGGCCGATAAATCAATTACGGATGAGTGGCTTCGATTTTACCGTGATAAAGGAATTACGGCATTGGCAATCAACTCCCAGGCTGGGACTGGATTGAAACAGATTGTCCAGGAAGCAAAGGTGCTTTTAAAAGATAAAATTGACCGGCTGGTATCCAAAGGTGTTAAGCCAAGGGCAATAAGAGCCATGATTGTTGGAATCCCGAATGCTGGCAAATCCACATTAATCAACAGGCTTGCCGGGAAGAATATTGCCCAGACAGGCAACCGGCCAGGTGTTACAAAAGCACAGCAATGGATTAAGGTAGGTAAAGAACTGGAACTTCTCGATACCCCAGGGATTCTCTGGCCAAAGTTTGAAGACCAGGAAGTTGGTGTCAAGCTTGCTGTGACTGGTGCGATTAAGGATACACTCTTGAATCTTCAGGATTTAGCTGTATACTCGTTGAGGTTCTTAGAAAAGCATTATCCTGAGCGTCTGCAGGAAAGGTACAAGCTTACTGAACTGCCCGAAGACCTTGTAGAGCTTTTCGACAAGATCGGTAATTTTAGGGGCTGCAGGGCGCCAGGTGGATATGTTGATTATGACAAGGTAGCAGAACTGGTCATCCGCGAAATCCGTATGGAGAAGCTGGGACCATTGTCCTTTGAAAGACCAAGTGACTTGAACGCAATTGAAGAGATAGATGGAAATCAAGAATAAAGGTCCTGAAACCAGGACCTTTATTTTTGCATTTAATTACCGATACATATAAGTGAAGCAAATTAGGAGAAGTTTTTATGGAGAAATTGACGATTAATGAAATTGAGCAGCTGCTATTTCAAAAAGAGAGAGTAGAAGACGGATTCCTCGAACACTTAAAATTCGATGATCGCAAGGGTGTACAGCGGATGCTGCAAAAGTGGGAAAAGCAGGAGCAGCTAAAAAAACAGCTCCATGACCATTTTATCGGCATGACTGAGTTCGAGCGCCAATATAGAGCCGAGGGTTTTCAATTCATTGCCGGGATCGATGAAGCTGGAAGGGGGCCACTTGCTGGGCCAGTTGTGGCTGGGGCAGTTATTTTACCTGATGACTTTTACCTTCCCGGCCTAAATGATTCGAAAAAACTCCCAGAGGCAAAAAGAGAAGAGTATTTTGACGTGATAAATTCTCAGTCTTTGGCAGTTGGTGTTGGGATTGTCAGCGCAGGCGAAATTGATGAGATCAACATCTTGCAGGCAACAAAAAAGGCCATGCTTTCGGCTGTAACCCAGTTAAGTATAAGTCCTGGTTTTATTTTGGTTGACGCTGTAAAGCTAGAAACGCCTTACCCGTCGGAAGCATTGATAAAAGGAGATGCAAGAAGTATTTCTATTGCAGCAGCCTCGATCATTGCAAAGGTGACGAGAGACAGGCTAATGAAAGATATCAGCAAGGAATACCCCGCGTATGGTTTCCAGGCAAATATGGGGTATGGTACTGCAGAGCATATGAAGGCAATACTCCAGCATGGTATTACCCCATACCACAGGAAAACCTTTGCACCAGTAAGAGAATGTATCGAGACTGAAAATGGATAAGCAGGTGAAGCATGGAAACAGGAGGACTGCACGCCTTATTTAACCAAAATCCCTCATCGACAGTTAAAACAGCCTCATTGCGCCCGGGACAAATAATAAATGGGAAGATTATTAAGCTTTATCCCGAACAAATTGCCCAAGTTCAAATCGGAAACCAAAAAATGATTGCTCAATTGGGGACAGCGCTTTCCGTAAATGAACAATATTGGTTTCAGGTTCAGCCAGGTGAAGGCAAAGTGCATTTGAAAGTAATTGCTGCTGGGGCTGATGATGGCAAGCAGCCGGACAACCTTACCAGGATACTTACTGAGTTTTCAATCACTCCCACTAAAGAAAATATCGAGTTGGTGCGTTATTTTATTAAGGAGCAGCTACCGATCAATAGTGAAATTTTACAGCAGGTTTCCCAATGGCTGAAGAGTTCTGACCAGAGAAGTGTAGGAATGGAAGCAGTGAAGATGCTTGTAATGCGCGGCCTCCCTCTTACGCCCGCGGTATATTCTGCCTTATATACGGCCAATAAGGACCAATCATTAATGGTGTTAATGGATCATCTTAAAACAGCTTTAAATGAAGAATTTCAGCCACAGTCTGAAACAAGCCTTAAAGTAAAAGAATTGCTGAACGAGATGATTCCTTCTAATAAGTCGATTGTTTCTCAACAGGCGTTGAGCCAATTATTATCAACCTGGTTAAAGGATCAAAATTTGGAGAGCCAAGCTGCATTTAAGCTTCTCCAGCATTATGGTGCGTTTCCAGGCCAAGGTGATGAAAAAGAAGTTTTACAGCTAACACTGGCAGCTCTAACCAAGGAAGAGGCAGGCGCAGATGCGCTTTCAGCAGAATGGGAAATGGCAAGAAGGATCCTTGGTTAGAGCTGCCAGTGTTATAGCACAGCTGCGAAGCAATTGATTAATAGCGTTGTATCAGGTAAGGAGACAGGACCTTACTCCGTCTCAAACTTAATAAACGATTTAACAGAATCGGTGAAACTCTTGGTCGCTAGAGCAGAGACTCCCGGAAAACAAGAGAGTTTACTAGCTTTTAAACAACTGCTGGCTACCTTATTTAAGGGTGACACTGATATGGCGGCATCACTAGAAAAGGGAGTCTCGGCTTTAATTGGTGAAAAAGCAAATCTTGTTAACGTAAGAGACGAATTAGAAAAAGCTGCTGGGGGCCGTTTGAACCACCTGAATAAAATGCAAGGATTAACCGGGATGCTAGAGGAGCTGATGGTTAAAGTAATGGCTCAGGCTGAACAGGCAGTTGCCTTCATAGATCCAGGTGCTGCAATCCTATCCTCCTCGAAAATTAAAGGGTTTCTGTCAGCGCTTGGACTATCTCATGAACATCTGCTTGCAGAAGCCTTCAATGGTCCTCTAGATGGAAAACAGTTGCCGGCCGATAGCTTGAAGCCCTACCTTTTGCGTCTTATCAGTGAACAGCCTCCTCAGGCAGTTAAAGAGGCTGCAGAACAGCTTATGAACAAAATTACCGGGTTTCAGGTTCTGTCGCAAGAAACAGGACCAATCCAGCAGCTTATAATTCAGATACCTTTTCTTCTGGAGGGGAAAATAAATGAACTTACGATGCAGTGGAGTGGCCAAAAAAAGGCCGATGGAAAAATTGATGCTGATTTCTGCCGTGTCCTTTTCTATCTGAAGCTTGAGCATATTGAAGATACAATCGTCGATATGCAGGTGCAAAATCGGGTCATGAGTATACAGGTGATTAATGATAATCCTTTGTTGAAGAAGCTATCAGCTATGCTTTTGCCTACTCTGAAGGGAAATCTGGCAAAAATCGACTATCATCTCTCCGTGTTGAACTTCTCTGGTCCCGGTGCGGCCCTTAAAGGCTCTGAAAGCAAGAAACTGGCTGAGCTTAACGGCAAAAAAGAATACAGCAGGGTGGATATAAGGATATGAATTCTCCTAAAAATCATAGTAGAAAAACAGCTGTAGCCCTAGGATATAATGCTGGTTCCCAGGACGCGCCGAAAGTGATGGCAAAAGGGAAGGGCCTGGTTGCAGAGCAGATTATTGAAAAAGCGAAAGAAAACGAGGTCCCGATCCAGGAAGATCCTTCACTTATAGAAGTCTTGAGCCAGCTTGAAATAAATGAGAGAATCCCCGAAGAACTATATCAGGCGGTAGCGGAAGTTTTTTCTTTTATCTACCATCTGGATAAACAGGCTGAAAAGAATAATAAATCTTTCTGAAATTCATTTACAAAGCAGTAAATAGTAATTTTTAACTTATATTTTTAATCTTTTGCCGGGAAAGAACTGATTCCGGCCTTTTATATGGAGAGTTTTAAGTCGGGATATTTTTTTGCAATATTTAAAAAGGCAAAATAATTAAATCATAAAGGTAGACAATCAATATTTCATTATATAAAATGAAAGCGCAGTCTATTTTTTAACAATTTAATGAATAATATTTTCTACTTAGATGAGCCTGTTTTCTGCGAAAGATTCTTATTGTGAGAGTAATCAAAGAGAGCGACGGCGGGTCTAATAGACAGGAGGATGGGAAATGAATATCCATGAGTATCAAGGGAAAGAAATCCTCAGAAAATATGGGGTAAGTGTTCCTAATGGCAAAGTGGCATTCAGTGTTGAAGAAGCAGTGGAAGCCGCAAAGGAATTAGGTACACAAGTATGTGTAGTAAAGGCGCAAATCCATGCTGGCGGCAGGGGTAAAGCCGGCGGAGTAAAGGTTGCTAAAAACCTTGAAGAAGTGCGTACATATGCAAGCGAAATCCTCGGAAAAACTTTGGTTACACACCAAACTGGTCCTGAAGGTAAAGAAGTAAAGCGACTATTAATTGAA
>DMSR01000499.1 GCA_003457145.1 Bacillus sp. (in: firmicutes) | reverse complement strand
AATTTATAAGCAAAGTACATCCAATTTGTTCCAACTACATAATTGATTACCAGCCCAGTAAGAGCGGCAAGAATGAATGCAGATAGTGTACGCTTCTTCTCGACAATATTGCCTGCAAAGTAAGCTACTAATATAAATGATAAAATAAAGCCAAAGGTTGGACTGATTATCGTGGAAAAGCCTGAACTGAATTGTGCAAAAACCGGGACGCCCACCAAACCGACTAAAGCATATACAAGCATTGATATTGCTCCCAGGCGGCTGCCAAGGATTAAGCCAGCGAGAATTGCAAAAAAGGTTTGAAGAGTAATAGGGACACCGCCAACCATCATAAAGGGTACAAATGAGGTTATGTTCGAACCAATAGCCATAAGGGCAACGAACATCGCAGCGAGTGTCAAATCAAGTGTTCTTAACTTCATAATAAGTTTCTCCTTTTCTTATGTTATAAAAAAAGAATAAACTTATCCATTATTATATGTCAACTAAAATATTTGTTAGTTAACAATTATAGAAATTAATTAAGGGGTATTAACCAGCTTTCATGATATTTTTTGATTAGCACATAAAAACTTGAAAGATAATAATGCTGGATTAGATGTTAAAACAAGGAGATTAAAATAAATGGATCATACTATTCTCACCTGTAAGAATATCATAAAAAAATCGAAACGCATCATCGTTTTGACCGGAGAGGGAATCAGTACCGAGTCCGGGATAAGGGACTTCAGGTCAAAGTCAGGACTTTACAGGATGGCGCCTGAATATATGCTATCCCTAGAATATTTCTATGAAAACCCAAGTGAATTTTATCAGTTTGCTATTGAAAATCTATATCACCCAGAAGCCGTGCCAAACATAGGTCATGAAATCCTGGCGAAATGGGAGCGAGAAGGTCTTGTCAGCCATATTATCACTCAAAACATCGATGGTTTACATCAGGAAGCTGGAAGCAAAAACGTGATTGAATTCCACGGGACAATGGAAACTGCTTCGTGTATGAATTGTGGCCAGAAATACACTGTGGATGAAATGGCTAAACGCATGAAAGTAACTAAAACGTTTTATGTATGCAATCATTGTGAGGCCGATGAAGAAAGTGGACATTATATCAAACCCGACGTGGTTTTGTTTGGAGATGCTGGTGAATGGTTTACCGAGGAGAACTTTAGATATATCCTAGACTTAATTCAGCAGGCTGATTGCTTACTTGTCTTAGGAACTAGTCTGAATGTCACGCCATTTTCTTTATTCCCCAGATACAAGAATCCTGATGTACCAGTCATAATTATCAATAAGGGGAATACGCCCTTTGATACCATGCCAAATACATATGTTTTACAGTTCTCTATCGGAAAGGCTCTAACCGAAATAGATAGAGACATAAGCCAATAGAAAAAAGATGCGCATGAAATTGCGCATCTTTGTTTATCTCACACGATTATTAATCTCCCGTTCCGGAATTGGACGATCTAAATCGTTACTCTTATTCTCGAGAGGATCTGGGTTATCAGTTATATCATCATGATCCTTGAACGCTGACTCCCCCATATCCAATTTTCCCGGGCTAAATGGATTAGTCGCTAAGTTGTTTTCGGTCCTTTTTTCTACATTATAACCTGAAATGGAGCTGTTAGCCTTACTATTACTTGAATCATTATTCGAATTCATACCTGTATCTTTATTTAAGCTTGATTGATTTTCCTTCCTTTCATTCTTCTTTATTCTCTCAATTTCTGCAATTTCTTCTTGTTCAGTTTTATACGAATTCAGGAAAAGCTTTTTTCCAGTATCCATATAGATCAGCCTCCAAAAAGTATTTTTTTCCGTATTTGCTATATACCCTGAATTATCTTATCAATAACAATGGTAATATTTGCCTTGGTTGTGACTACACAAAACTGCTGATTTCCAGATCAGAGCGCTTAGAAACCCTGAAATTAAACCCATTAGGGTTACAAGTGAGGTTCCCCGGCGCTAAAAGTGAAGCAAAGTAAATAATATTCGAAATGAGTAGTAATCCTGCGGAGTCTTAGGATAAAAAGGGAACTTATATTTTAGACTTGTTCTCCTTGTTTTCTGGTAAAATATTTATAATGATTTAGTTTACTAGGAAAAAGGGGTATGAATCTTGAAGAAACGAATTTTATGGAGTGCCATTGGAATCTTGTTCCTTGTGTTGGTAGGCCTCTATGGAGCAGGAAATTATTTTTACCAAGTAGCAATTAATAGAAGCGAGGGTCCGGTTGACCTTCATGGCGGCGGGGAAAGTGTTGCAGCAGCCAAAATACAAAATGAGGGTAAGATGCAGGCAAAGCTTGAAGAAATTATGGATTGGACGGAAAAGCAGTCCTTTAACATCGTGGAAATTACATCTAAAGACGGACTTAAGTTAAAGGCTCGATTTTTGAAGAATGAAAATTCTAACGGACAATCGGTCATCCTCGCGCATGGTTACAAGGGAAGCGGTGAACAAATGCCAGGGATTACAAAGTTTTATTATGATCAAGGATTTGATATCCTTAAGCCGGATGCAAGGGGACATGGGCTAAGTGAAGGGGAATATATCGGTTATGGCTGGCATGATCGCAAGGATTATGTTCAGTGGGTCCAATTTTTAATAGATAAGCAAGGGGCAAATACCATCTTTCTGCATGGATTTTCGATGGGAGCTGCAACTGTTCTGATGGCGAGCGGTGAAAGTCTCCCGCCGCTCCTTCTCACTATTGGCTTGATCAAAAATCCGCTTCCCCATTTCAGTCGGTACAAGCTTATCTTTGTCACCATGTATAATCAATAATGGAAGCTTATTTTTCCTAACGCTTTCAATTGCTGATGCCTTGTCAAATGTATAACCTGCCCTCAGGTTTGTAATTACGCTAGTCACCTGCATGATAGGAAACGCTGGCAGTCC
>DMSR01000111.1 GCA_003457145.1 Bacillus sp. (in: firmicutes) | reverse complement strand
AAAAACCATGAACCCATGGATAACCTCCATTACTAAAATAAACGTAGTAGTGGATTTTAACATCGGCAAGGTAATTCGCCAAAATTTTTGCCACCCGTTTGCCCCATCCATATCAGCTGCTTCATAAAGGGAATCTGGCACAGCCTGTAACCCTGCCAGATAGATAACAAGACAGTAACCTATCCTAACCCACAGTGTTGTAAGAATTACAGCGGGCATTGCCCAAGTCGATGACGAAAGCCAATCAACTCCCTGAAATCCAAACCAGCCTAAAATTTCATTGAATAAACCGTAATTGGGATTAAACATCCATGACCAGATTAAACCTGCAGCCACTAGGGAAACAACTACAGGAGCGAAAAACAATGTTCTAAAAAAGGATCGCAAAGGAACCTTCTGATTTAGCAGCAATGCTCCAATCAGTCCAAAAGCTGCACTAAAGGGGACGGTTCCTATTGTGTAATACACGGTGTTCCAGAGGGAGGTCCAAAAGACTTTATCTTGGAACATCCGTGAATAATTTTCCAGTCCATTAAAACTAGGTTTTCCGAACAATCCCCATTCATGAAAACTAATATAGAAAGTGAAAATAATCGGGATAATCATAAAAGTGAAAAACAAGAGAATATTTGGTGCAATAAATAAGTATGGAATAAGCTTAATCTGTCTCTTTTCATACCATCTGGCAATACTAGTTACCACCTAGCCCTCCCTCCTTTTCAATTTATTTATTCAGCTAAAATATCATTTATTTTTTCTTCAAGTTCTTTTGCAACAGCCTCTGGTGATTTACCCTGCGTATATAATTCCTCAATTGAATCACCAAGTGCCTGGTTGATTTTGCTGAACTCCGGAGTTGTTACCGTTTTAGCCAGATTTTCCGGAACTGTTTGCGATTGTTCAATAAATAATTCCATCATCTCCGGCTTCTCAATTGCATATTTAAACGGCCCAGTCACATCCGTTCGTCCAGGCAAGAAAAGACCCTGCTCAACAAACTTTTTCATATTTTCTTTTTCACCCATGAAAGTAACAAACTTCTTCGCTGCATCTGCTTGTTTGCTGTTTTCAGGGATTGCCAGTCCATTTCCGCCTAGATCTGAAGCAGCCGCCTCTTTAACAGGCATATAGGTAACTCCCCATTCGTAGTCCTTCATATCAGATTCGAATTTTGGAATCATCCAATTTCCGTTAATCAACAAACCAGCGTTACCGGAAGTGAACAACATGGTTGCATCATCCGACCCTTTCATGCTATTACCTTTGGACATATAATTTGTGTACATGGTTTGAAGATAGGTTAATGTTTCAATTGCTTCTGGAGTAGTTACATTTGATTTCTTTAAATCATCAGTTAGGAGAGATGCACCATTTTGAAAGAAGAATGGCAAGGTTCGATAGGCAGAAGAGGCACTTGTATTACTAGCCAGCCCATTTGGTGCTAAACCTTTTTCCTTAATTTTCTTGGCGATATCTGATAATTCTTCCCACGTCCAAGCATCTTCCAGTGTCTCTGGAGCCTTTATTCCTAATTCATCAAGGTAGGTTTTGTTATAAAAAACAGCAAGTGTGTCCGTATGATGTGGCAGACCATAGATCTTACCCTCATATGTAACCGCTGTCAATAAACTGGAATTAAACTTATCCTTATCTTTTTCAAGGATGTCAGTTAAATCTAACAAAGCACCTTTACTCGCAAACTCTCCAATTTTTTGATATTGGACACGGAAAACATCTGGTGAGTCATTTCCACCCATTCTAGTTTGAAGTTTCGTATAATAATCGCCTTGGTTCGGTGGAGGGACTTGACTTTTCTTCACTTTAATATCTGGGTTCTGTTCTTCAAATTCGGCTACTAGATCGTTAAATCCTTTTTCTTCACCACCAGCAGCAGCCCAATATACAAATTCAATGGTGGTTTGACCACTTTTTTCTCCTGAGTCTTTAGAATTTGAAGCTTCTTCATTCGTTCCTGCACACCCGGCCAAAATAAAAGAAAAAATCAAAATTGATAAGGCACGAACATTTAAATACCCCTTTAAAAGTTGCATTCTTTTCTCCCCCATTCACAATTTTTCATCTTAGTATTGCCAAGTAAGAATAAGCCTCCCTTCCAGCGAAATAATTTATATTAATTGTCCACAGCTTTTACGGACAATTAATTCAGTGGGTAAGTAAGAAGTCAACGGAAGGTGAATGCTTCCCTCCATTCTTTGAAGCAATAACCGAACCGCAATTCGTCCCATATCTTCCTTATGAACTCTTATAGTAGAAAGGGCGGGATTAACAAACTTTGACATTTCGATATCGTCAAATGATACTATTGAAATGTCTTGTGGAATTGATAACCCCTCATCCTGAATTGCTCTATAAGCGCCATGCGCCATTTGGTCACTTGCAACAAAAACGGCTGTAGGCCTCACTTTGGATCGTAGAATATTCTTCATTCCCAAATAGCCGCCCTCTATTGTGAACCCTCCATCTTGCACCCATTCCGGATTTATTTGTAGCTTCTTCAGATTTAATACATGTTGATAACCCCGGTATCGATCATCATCTTTTTCTGTTAAACCCAAAGAAGGTGAACTAGCACTTATACACGCAATCCTTTCATGCCTTAAATTAACGAGATGCTTTACGGCAATTTCTGCTGCCTTAAAAAAGTCAACTGTTACATAATCCAATGTTGTAAGTTCCGGCTTTCCTCCTACAGATAGAACATGTGGGACCTTCCTCGATAAATCGACAAGAAGACTCGTCTCAATAGGACCTACTATAAGGCAGCCAAGGGATTCTACTCCATATTCTTCTATAAAATCCAGATCCGTTACATCCTTTTGGTCATAAGTGAAATCCAATGCCAATCCCTGGTCATGCAATTCACGTTCTATACCATAGATGATTTCACTAAAGAAAGGATCTTGATACTTGCTTTTCATATTGTTTAAAATACATCCAATTTTTTTCTCTTCTTTTCCACCTTTTTTTCTGTCGTTTGATTTCTTATAGCCGATTTCTTTTGAAATCCTGAAAATTTCGTCTCTCGTTTCTGTTGGTATCGATGTAACCCCATTGTTCAATACCCTAGAA
>DMSR01000097.1 GCA_003457145.1 Bacillus sp. (in: firmicutes) | reverse complement strand
CAATAATTATCCTACAACATCTTCCAGTCGCTCGACCGAAGATGTTGTAGGATAATTATTGAAGGGTTGTTCTTATCTGATTGATAGTTTTCGATTTTCTGTTTGAATTCTTTCGTGTCGCCACAAGCAAGGCCGCTGAACCAAGCAAAAACTTTTACTTTCTATTCTAATGTGAAAGCAACACATAAAAAGCGCCTGATTGAAAAAATAAAACAGCTACAACGCCGCTGCGTTTAGCTGTTTTTTAATGGGCAGGTATTTTCTTTATGTATTCGCGATTGTATTCGTTCAATAGTTCATCAAGCTCCTGGCTATGATAGATTGCAATGGATGAGCTAAGTCCGTTTTTTGAGGCAATCTGGATTAATTCCTCACGTTTTTTCTCAATTAGGGTGATGAGTTGCTCTTTAGACATGTCAAATTCCCTTTCATCTTTTATCTCTTGGCAGTCTAGTAACCTACATTTATGTAAAATGGTTATAAATATAGAAATTATTTCAAGTGTTCTATAAGTATATAGTATTTTTCGCCAAAATTCAAAAGAAAGATATGTAAAATATTTTCCTGTAAAAATTATACTGAAGCTATTTACCCAAAATTTCTACTATAAAACATATTTTTATAGAATATATAAATTGTTCACAGCTTATATATTATCAGGAAGAAAAAGTTTTGTTAGAATGAGTACAAATCGAATAGAAACTGGAGATGTTAACATGACGGATGTGAATATATTTATAGCCCTGGGAGCGGGATTTCTCAGCTTCATCTCTCCTTGCTGCCTGCCGCTTTATCCTGCCTTCCTCTCATATATAACTGGAATGTCAGTCGGGGAACTGAAAAGTGAAAATGCAATGCTGCAAAGGCGGAGCCTGCTGCATACATTATTTTTCCTTCTCGGATTCTCAGTCATCTTTATAGCGATTGGTTTCGGAACGTCGTTCATAGGCCAATTCTTCATTCAATATCAAGATCTGATCCGTCAGCTTGGAGCTATTTTCATTATTGCATTCGGTTTAATGGTTATCGGGTTCTTTAAGCCAGAATTTCTAATGAAGGACCGTAAGATTGAATTCAAGAATCGACCTTCGGGTTATTTCGGTACCACTTTAATCGGCATGGCTTTTGCAGCCGGGTGGACTCCTTGCACAGGACCAATCCTGGCGTCAGTCATTCTCCTGGCCGGATCCAATCCTGGATCAGGAATGCTCTATATGATTGCGTATACTCTTGGTTTTGCTATACCATTCTTCATTCTTTCGTTTTTCATCGGAAAAATGCAGTGGATCAAAAAACATAATGTCAAAATCGTTAAAATAGGCGGTTACATCATGATTCTAGTCGGTATTATGCTGTTCTTTGACTGGATGACAAAACTTATTTCCATTCTATCTATGCTATTCGGCGACTTTACAGGATTTTAGAAACATCATAGACTTCGAATCTATTAGGGGGTATATGTCCATATTTGAGATTTTTTCACTAGGAATTCTTTTCCATTTATGAATTTTGTCTGGGTCTTAGCATTGAAATTCTGATATAAATATAGTTATATTGTAATAGAGGATTAAAATATTTATATATTTTGCTGTGATTGTCGGGGAGGATACATCGATGGCCAGAATTTTGATAGTTGATGACGCGAAATTTATGAGAATCACCTTAACTAATATTCTGAAGGAAGCGAATCATGAAATCGTTGGGGAAGCAGAGAATGGACGTGAGGCGGTTCGGCTTTATCGTGAGTTGAGACCCGATTTAGTGACTATGGACATCACAATGCCTGAAATGAGCGGTCTGGACGCAGTGAAGGAAATCAAACGGGATTTTAAGGATGCCAAAATTATTATGTGTTCTGCAATGGGTCAGCAGAAAATGGTTGTCGATGCGATAGAGGCAGGAGCTAAGGATTTTATTGTAAAGCCATTTGATGAATCACAGGTAGTGGATTCTGTACATCGTGTACTAAGATAAGACACGGCCATTTAAGGGGGATTTTCTTAAATGGCATTATAATCAAAGGGGAAATCTACTGATAAGGAATGAAAAAAGGATGAATTATGTTCTAGCATCAACTGTGGGAGCGGTTGGCATGGCAATCTTCGTTACATATATGCGATTGAAAGCTGCCAAAAAGCCGGCAACTGCCAAGAAAATAATTTTACCGCCCATCTTCATGAGCACTGGTGCGTTGATGTTCCTGTTCCCCATATTCAGAGTCGATTTTTTACAAATCATTGAGGCATTAACTGCTGGTCTCTTGTTTTCGATCCTGCTGATTAAAACATCCAAGTTCGAAATCCGTAATAATGATATATACATGAAAAGGTCTAAAGCATTCCTGTTTATTTTAATCGGATTGCTGATTGTCAGGGTAATTGCAAAGCTGGTTTTAAGCAGCTCCATCGATGTCGGTGAACTGAGCGGAATGTTTTGGATTTTGGCATTCGGAATGATTGTCCCGTGGCGCATGGCGATGTTTATGCAGTTCCGCCAGCTTCAAAAAAAGCTTTATGCTGTACCAGCGAATTAGAATAGGAACTGAGAGTTATCCCTGCTATATGGCAGGGATTTTTGTTTTGTAAACTTAACTCCTAATTTGAAAATGGCACTTTTCTAAAACTTTGTTGCGTTCTCAACCACGTAAAAATCGACTTCTGAATTTTTTGAGATTTGTTGCATTCTCAGTTCAGTCGTCCTAACACTAGGCGGCTTCGGACAAGTTTCATGTAGAATCCCGAAAAGTTGTCTGAAC
>DMSR01000457.1 GCA_003457145.1 Bacillus sp. (in: firmicutes) | reverse complement strand
TTTACAGGGAAACAAGATTCTTCGACTTTGTCGGAGGAATGCCTGGAGGGAAACAGCGTCAGGCGAACCTGCGGGCACTCTATGATCGGGCAAGACAATATGAAGCAACAACATTCAGGGGTCTGTTCCGCTTTTTGCGCTTTATCGAAAGGATGCGCGAACGCGGAGATGACCTAGGTGCTGCCAGAGCGCTTGGTGAACAGGAAGACGTTGTCCGGATCATGACGATTCACAGCAGCAAGGGACTTGAGTTCCCTGTCGTATTCGTAGCTGGGCTTGCCAGAAAATTCAACACGATGGACCTGAAGAAATTTTACATGCTTGATAAGGAATTTGGCTTTGCCGCTAAATATATAAATCCAGAAAAACGGATTTCTTACCCTTCACTTCCACAGCTTGCTTTCAAGCGGAAGCATAAGATGGAAATGCTAGCCGAAGAGATGAGGGTGCTATATGTTGCCTTGACACGCGCAAAGGAAAAGCTGTTTTTGATTGGTTCTGTGAAGGATGCAGAAAAAACGCTTGGAAAATGGCAGGATGAATCTAGTCGCCAAGAATGGCTGCTTGATGAATACTTAAGAGCATCTGCTACTGGTTTCATCGATTGGATTGGCCCGGCGGTCATCGGCCATCAGGATTGTCATTCGTTGAGAAAAGGCGAGGGAAGCTTGCATCCGGCTCTTGATGAGGAGATCATTAACCACCCTTCTCGCTGGAAAATAGAAACAATCACTGCAGATGAAGCTGCTTCATATACGGAAGAAAAAACGGAAGAGCATGAAACTTTGATGGACCTTGTCGCTGCTGGGAAACCGGTGAATATCGATTCCGCTATGTCGAGAGAAGTTCACAATAGGCTCTCATGGAGCTATGGCTATAATGAAGCAGCCAGCCACAGATCCAAACAATCAGTATCAGAGTTGAAACGTAACCATGAATCAAGGGATGAGGAAAGCGGGACGCAAATCGTCCGCCGGTTTTCAAAGCCAATCCTGGATCGACCAAGATTCATGCAAGAGAAGAAGCTGACACCTGCAGAACGGGGGACTGCGATGCATATGGTCATGCAGCATATTGACCTTTCTCAGCCAATAACCAAACCAGCACTGGAAGCCCAGTTAAAAAGCATGGTTGAGCAAGAACTGCTTTTCCCGGAACAAAGTGAAGCCATTGATAAAAAGTGGATTCTTGCATTTTTCGACACTGAGATCGGAAAACGTCTCCTGAATGCTGACAAGGTCAGCCGAGAGGTTCCGTTCTATCTTTCCTTGCCCGCAAATGAAGTATATCCTGACTGGCAAGGAGGAAATGAACCAATCTTTATCCAGGGGGTAGTTGACTGCATTTTTAAGGATGAAAAAGGGACTGTGCTTCTAGATTTTAAAACAGATGGGATCCATGACCGATATAAAGGCGGGTTCGAGCAGGCAAAGCCGATATTGGAGGAAAGGTACCGGATTCAAATCAGTTTATATGCAAAAGCAATTGAACAAGTATGGAAGCAGCCGGTAGGGGAGAAATTCCTTTATTTCTTTGATGGCGGCCATCTTTTAAAACTTGAAGAGCAATAAAATGATAATAAAACCGGTCGGATGTGAACAATAATCCGTACCGGTTTTTATTTTTATATAGCTATCATCATTTGAAAGGGGGAAACATCGGTTGTCAAAGAAAAACCAAACCGGCAAATGCGAATTATGCTGCAGGGAAGACGTTGACGTTACGGTCCACCACTTGACTCCAAAGGAAATGGGCGGTACACTCATGCCCACTGCCCTTCTGTGCATACCATGCCATAAGCAGATCCACGCACTGTTTACCAATGAAGTGCTTGCTGTCAGCCTGAGTAAGGTTGAACTGCTGCGCAGGAATCCAGCTATACATAAATTTCTAAAGTGGATAAAAAAGCAGCCTTCTACAAGGCTGCCTAGAATATCGAAATCAAATGGGCGAAAGCAAAGAAAACGCTAGTTATTACCGACAGTCGGCTGGTCAATCAGGTCTGTGTCTAGTACATTATTAGCACTTAAGCCATTATTCGTGATGATAAATCCGCCTGTATTGAATCCACCCTGGCCGGCTACTGTCTTTGAATTGCTTTTTGGCGATATATACAGGCTGTCGCCAAACTGCACAATACCGCCGCCGACATTCACAATATGAACCGGTCCTATTATTGCTGGCATTTAAAACATCCTTTTCTGCTTGTTGTAATTCGCATTTTCATGCTGGACGGGTAATCTCTGAAAAAATATGGAAGAGCGGGTTTATGGCTCTTTGTTAACATCCATATGCTTAGGCTCACCATTTTGTTCACCATGAGGGAGAAGCTGGCGAATATGCTTGACGCGTGCCTCCATGGATATATGGCGGCTGTTTCCGAGATGGACAATTGAGGAGGATGAAACACCGAGGATATCTATATTCCCGACCTTTATAAATGGATTCAGATTGTGGGTTCTACTTTGAAATGACTCAGTAACCGGAAGAAGGGGAATGGCCTCCGAAAACATTGAATAGGCATTAAAGTTTCCTTCATTGTCAAAAAACACTTCAGCTTCCCGCTGTACTGCCAGTGCTCTTGTAAAAGCACGAACCTGATCTGAGTCTCCAATTTGGAGCACGGATGCAAAAGATACTGAATCGGCTTTGATTCGGTCAACATTAGCTGTTCTATGCTGACTTCTCATGATATATCCGGTGCCAGCGGAACAAATGGACCGATAATGAGCGATTCTGCGGGAGTGTCAAACGTTGCAGCCAGCTGAATGGTTTCTGCATCGCCAACCATCAGGAGCGAGGAACTAGAGACGCCAATTACCCTGATTTCCCCTACACAAATGTCTCTGTTATAAACTTGAAAATTCATGTCAGTGGTCCTTTCTTAACATTGTCAGGCAGGTTTTTCAAAAATAAGAACACACCGTTCTGGATTTCCTGCTTAAGCAAGTTAATAACTTTTTCGTTTATTTCCGGACTGTAATCAGTATTCCGATCTGTAGAAGCAAGTTCCTTCAAATGAGCATCCACCCTGCCAGCCAGCTGTTTTTTAATATCTTCTTTAATAAAAGTAAAATAGGCATCATCGACTGAAATGCCCAGTTTGTTTTGGGCATCCCTGTAAATTTCCTCTAAATCGGTTTCTAAATAGTTATAAAGTTCATTTTCCAGCTCTATTGTCCTTTTAAATAGATGTTTCACAGGAATTGGGACATTCACAGCTTTCTGGTCGACTGTAAAGTCATCGATGTCATTTAGGTCTGTTGGATTCAAACCAATATTCAATGTTCCTTCAAGTGTTTCAACCTTCAATTGATCAAACTTATACTCAATATTCCCGATTTGAACAGGAGGTCGTTCTTTCAGGCTTCCAATATCCTGCTGCAAGGTTAAGACCAGTTTTTCTAATTTAGCTATCTTTTTACTTTGATGTTCTACATATAAATGCAGCTTTGATAAATATTGATAGAACTCAGCATCCAAATGAATCACCTCGGATCAAATCAGTTTATTTTTACCTTGGTACTGGCGCCTGTAGAGGAACTGCCGGGAAGACAGGAGATTCGGATACTATCGTCTCACCTGTCTGAGCTTCTGGAGCCGGCCCCTCAAATCCACCAGTGTTATAAAGATAGGAAGCTGGCTTTATGATTCCCGCACTCCCGATTTGCAGAACGGAGGACGTGCTTATTCCACCAATCTTTAATAAGTTGATATTTATCGATTGTTGTATATAAAAGTTCATAAGCTATCACCCACATCATGCATTTAAATAATTCCCCTGATCCACAGCATCATGATCATAGGCATTCGTCGAGCTAAGGTTATTATAAACTGTCAAGCCATCTCCGGTATTGAATGAGCCTGCACCCGAAAAGGTTTTTGCATTGGAAACGGGACTGATGCTATAGACATCCCCAATGTGAAAAACAGCACTGTTCCCAAGAGAGATGACCTGTGCGACTCCTACAATTGCTGGCATGAACAACACCCTTTACCTTGATTTGATTTCTTGGATTATTGTCTGGCTCCAGCGCCTGGTGGCTGAAGCAGCTTTGCTCCGCTCAGTGAAGTGAGAGGAGACTTCATCGTTCGGTCCCAGATGGAAACGAGATTCTTGGGCAAACGTTGCTACCAAACGTGGCGTTTTAGCCGGTCAGCGTTTGTCAAGGCTGACCTAGGCGCTTGCACTTTCTTATATTGTATGTGCCTATAAAGAGAATGTGATTAAAATGCCCATGTTTGAATATCGTGGAGAAATGAAAAATATGTTATATAACAGATATAAAACGTATATAACAGAAAGATATATATGTTAATATATTTATATATTTAGAATCTTAAAATTATTCATCAGGAGGCTGTTTATGAACGTTCCATTGGTATTAAATCAGTTTTTAGATCGGGCCGTTGCTCTATACGGAGAAAAAATATCGATCTTTTCAGAGGATCGGGCGCTTACCTATGCCGAACTGAATGAGAGAGTGAACAGGCTCTCTGATGGGCTAAGAAAACTCGGTGCTGTAAAAGGGGATCGAATTGCTTATCTTGCCCCAAACTCGATTGAAATGTTAGAAGGGTTTTATGGTGTATTCCAGGTAGGCGGAGTAATGGTACCATTGAACATCCGTTTGAGGCCAGAAGACTATTTGTTTATTTTGAACCACAGTGAATCTAAGGTTTTATTCGTTGACCAGAATTTGTATCATTTAATCGAGCCAATAAAGGGGCAGCTGGAAACTGTCGAGCACATTATCGTCCATTATAAAGAAGAAGGCATTGATGAAACAGGTTATGATGAATGGCTGGAGCAGAATTCATCTATGGCATTCAAACGG
>DMSR01000412.1 GCA_003457145.1 Bacillus sp. (in: firmicutes) | reverse complement strand
CGAGGTTAAATGCTTCAGCTGTATCATAGAAAGCCTCCTGAACAGTACTAGGAGCCATGACAATTTCAGGGATTTCCCCGTGAGTTCCATAAATCATTGCCATAAGGTCTGATTGTTCCTGCTTCGTAGGAAGTCCAGTTGATGGGCCTCCACGCTGAGTGTCGACAATGACAAGCGGTGTTTCTGTGATTCCAGAAAGTCCGATTGCTTCCATCTTCAAGGAAAGACCAGGTCCGGCAGAGGCTGTAATCGCACGAACACCGGCATAGTTTGCACCAATGGTCATCGTGGCTGCAGCGATTTCATCTTCTGTCTGAATGACTGCACCGCCAAGCGCTGGAAGCTTCTTGATTAAATATTCCATAATTTCAGAAGCAGGTGTAATCGGATATGCTGCCATGAAACGGCATCCTGCTGAAACGGCACCAAGCGCAATCGCATCGTTACCGATCATAAACAGGCGTTTTTGGCCATCCGCTTTTTCAAGCTGCATGGTCTGAGAATCCCCTAATTGTTCTTTCATATATTCGTAGCCAGCTTTGATGGCTTCCATATTTTTATCGACGACTTGCTGTCCTTTGCGTCCGAAGATTTCCTGGACGACTTCTTCGAAAACCTGAATATCTAAATCTAATACAGCACTGGTCGCTCCAATCGCAACCATGTTTTTCATAAGAGATGTTCCTAGTTCAGTAGCGATGTCCGTAAATGGAACCGCATACATTGACGCTTGAGTGTCCTCTGGCTCTTTCGGGTTAAACTTAGCATCGGCCATCATTACGCCATTCTCATGCAATTCTTTGTAGTTAACATCGATTGTTTCCTGATCGAATGCTACAAGAATATCTAAATCGTCAGAAATAGATCGAACCTGTGTTGTGCTCACTCGGATTTTATTGTTAGTGTGCCCGCCCTTGATACGTGATGAAAAGTGACGGTAGCCATACAAGTAGTAGCCTAGACGGTTCAATGCAATAGAGAAAATTTCGCCTGTGGATTCAATTCCTTCTCCCTGCTGTCCGCCAACTTTCCATGAAAGTTGATTGATCATCCCTTACACCCCTTTAGATACGTAAAAAAATATGTAAAAACCTTCATATTAAGTGTAGCACTTTTCCTATTAAATCACTAGACTTAAGCGGATCTCATCTATTTAAATTCTAGTAAAAGGTAGGTACTAAACGCTTACAATTCTAGACCTATGTGAATAAAAAAGCAACCCTTTCAGGTTAAATATTGACGAAAATATGAATATTTTTTTATTTATTGGAATATTATAAGTTCAATGTTTTATCCATGAATCAAACCTCTGGTTTGTCGGTTTTTTAAACGTTTTTACTCAGAAGCCTATTCGCCATATTATCAAATAAAAACTTTTTTACTTGTATATCAGAATAATATTTTTGCAAAGAGTTCCATAAGTTAACATATTGTTCATTACCGGCGAGTTCATTCACAGTGGATTCAATTCCGTCAAAGTCGGACCCAAAACCAAGGTGGTTCTCGCCACCGAGTGAGCATATGTGCTCTACATGCCGGAGCACATCATCAATTTCCGCTTTTTTCGTGCCTGTCAGAAATTCCGGCACAAATGTAATGCCGATTACGCTATCCCGTTCAATCAGCGAACGTATTTGCTTATCACGAAGATTTCTTGGATGGGGGCAGAGCGAATGACTGTTTGAATGCGAGGCAAAAACACCATTGCTGATTTCCATCACATCCCAAAACCCGCGTTCAGACAAATGAGATACATCACAAATTGTATTTGTCTCGTTCAAAATCTGTATCACTTGTTTTCCGAACCGGGAAAGTCCGGCCCCCCTCTCTTCAAGGGCACCATCTGCGGCAAAGTTCGCAAAATTCCAGGTCAGCCCTACAGCCCGTACACCAAGCCTGATCAAGGTCTTTAATTTTAATAAATCCTGTCCGATTGCATCACAGCCCTCAAGTGTCAGAACTGCCCCTATTTCGTTTTCTGCAAGCTCTTGAATATCATCGCTGCTTTTAACAAGCTTAATTTCAGGAAAGGGTTTAAGAACCTTTTCATTAAATAGATCCACCATGCGAAGCGCCGCCTGGAATTTCAAATCCGGGTGCACTGACTCTGGGACATAAATTGCAAACAACTGAACTTTTGTTCGAGAAGCTAGCAACCTTTCTTTATTAACTTGTAATTCAGGTGATCCGCCGAAATCAAGTTCAGGATTCTGCAGCATCTTATAAAGCACATCACAATGAGCATCAAAAATCTTCAAAACGACCCCTCCTCTACCAATTATTAATACGGCATCAAATGAAAGAAACCTGCTTGCAGAAGCAAACAGGCTGTAAAAGTTAAACCATGCTTTAAAGATCACACTCTATCTTTATGGCTCACTGCCGCCAATTTACCTTGGTTCTACAATCAACTTTATTGCAGTTCGTTCTTCGCCATCAATCAGGATATCAGTAAATGCCGGGATGCAAATTAGATCGACGCCGCTGGGTGCTACGAACCCTCTTGCAATCGCTACT
>DMSR01000454.1 GCA_003457145.1 Bacillus sp. (in: firmicutes) | reverse complement strand
CCGCCTAAATATGAGAATAAGCTTTATAACAAGAGTTCAATATTATCTGAAGAAATCACTAAGTGGATTCGATTAAGTACACGTCACGCATCTGAGCACCAGCTTTTGAAAGCTGACATTGATAAACTGCGTGAAGGAGTCATTAAGCTAGATCAGCTATACATGATGTATAAAGAAGAACGCGATTATTTTAAAAATAATAAACTCGCTAAATCTCGAAAGCTAGTTATTTACAGGCAGATGATCAGCGCAACAAAGAAAGCATTGGAGACATTAAAAAGACTGCATCGCTATGAAAATGAATTTAACCAGATGCCAGTAGAATTCCAGGAAGCCATCCAGCATCAGCTTGATTGCCTGATCAACCATCACGAACAAGTGATGTTAAAGTTCGTCGGCAAGATCCGGCCAGAAACATCTTATATGGAAGGTGAGGTTTGTCTGAATAAGAAGCAGCTATTCGAGTTATTCTTAGCACAAAAAAAGGACCTCGCTGATACAAACAGCCAAATCCTCTACCATGTTATGCAGCTTGTTTCAATTATCATGGAATATGGAGAGCAGGTTGAGCATCTTGATACATTGGTCACTAGCTTCCAATCTTTTCATAAAGATGATAGCAATGTGATTATTGAGCAAAATACTGAAATTTAAAAGCAGCTGGGTCATCAGCTGCTTTTTGTTTGTCCTATAACCATTAGTTTTTCATCCTCGGATCCAATGCATCCCTCAGCCCATCGCCCATCAGGTTGAATCCTAAAACTGTAAGCATGATGGCAAGCCCCGGGAAGATCATTGTCCATGGTGCCTGAATCATAAACTGCTTTGCATCGGCAAGCATCTTTCCCCATTCAGGATTCGGCGCTTCTGCACCCAATCCCAGAAATCCAAGTGCTGCAGCTTCAATGATAGCTGTTGCAATCGCAAGCGTCCCCTGTACGATAATCGGAGCCATACTGTTAGGCAGGATGTGCTGGAATAGAATCCGGCTGTCCTTCATTCCAACAGCCTTTGCAGCCATGATGTATTCCTCTTCCTTGACGCTCAGAACACGGGAACGAATCAGCCTTCCGAAGTTCGGTATATTGATAATGGCAATCGCAATAAGAGCATTTCGGAGGGAAGGCCCCAGGACAGCAACAATGGCAATTGCCAGCAGGATGCTAGGGAAGGCCAGCATGATGTCAAATGTTCTCGAAATAATCGTATCCACCCATCTCCCATAATACCCTGCAAGGATACCAAGGAGGCAGCCAACGATAACTGAACCCATTACCGCAAAGGTTCCTACCCATAATGAGATTCTGGCTCCATATACAACCCTGGAAAGAATATCGCGGCCAAAGTCATCGGTGCCGAACCAGTGTTCAGCAGACGGTGCCTGGAGACGGTTCTTCATAGCCTGGTCATTGATTCCTTCTGGTGCAATAAGCGGAGCAAATATTGCCAGCAATATAAAAAACAAGACAATCACTGTGCCCGCCATCGCCAGTTTATTTTTCTTAAAGCTATACCATGCTTCTGCCCAGGGAGATGCCACTTTTTCTTCCGTCGGCACGACGGGCGGCTGCATTTGTTTTTGAGTTGAAATTTCCATCTAAGTCTCCCCTTCCATCAATGGTATTTAATACGTGGATCGATTGCCGCATATAACAAATCGACAACAAGATTAATCATTACAAATATCAAGGCAATAATCAGGATTCCGGTTTGTATCACCGGGTAATCGCGATAATTAATCGCTTCATAAATGTACCTGCCGATCCCCGGCCAGCTGAAAATGGTCTCTGTTAAAATTGCTCCGCCAAGGAGAAGTCCGGTCTGTAATCCGATTACAGTCAAAACGGGAATGATTGCATTCTTCAGTGAGTGCTTATAGACAACCCAGAACATGCGTAATCCTTTTGCCCTTGCAGTCCTAATGAAGTCTGAGCGCATGACTTCAAGCATCGTCGACCTCGTGATCCTGGCGATGATCGCCATTGGAATGGTCGCCAATGCCATAGCAGGCAGAACCAAATGCTTAAGCACCTCGACAAACTGGTCTGTGCGTCCCTGGATAAGCGTATCTAAGACATAAAAATTCGTTATTGCCGATACAGGATTCCGAACCTCTTCTCTCCCAGATGTTGGCAGCCAGTCCAGGTTAATGGCGAACATCCATTGCTCCATCAAACCAAGCCAGAAAATTGGCATCGAAACACCGATCAACGCAAAAACCATCGCCACATAATCAAACCAGGAATTCTGGAACCATGCACTAATAATCCCAGCATTCACTCCAACGATAATCGCAATCGCCATTGCCACAAAGGATAATTCCATCGTCGCTGCAAGATAGGGCCAAATTTCATTACTGATTTCCGATTTAGTACGGAGAGATTGTCCTAAGTCACCAGTAAGCAGGTCACCGAGATAGTTAAAATATTGGATATACCATGCCTGGTCAAGTCCAAGCTGTTTCGTTAAATCCGCAATGGCTTCCTTTGTCGCAAGCTGCCCGAGAATGACTTGGGCGGGATCGCCAGGAATTGCTCTGATCATTAAAAATACAATAAGTGAAAGACCCACCAGTACAGGAATTAAGGAAAAAATCCTTCTGATTGAATAGGCAAACACCTTCCCACCTCTTTTCTTGATGCTTCGTTCAAGGCGGCAATTCGCATTGTTTGTTGCTTTTCGAATAACCCTTTATCATGCGTACCTTCCTTGGCTATCGAGCTTTTGTCGAGAAACTCCTCAGCCAAGAAAACATGACAAAACGTAAAAATCCTGGAATGATTTTTACTTTTGGATTTAAAAAAGCAACATTGTTGGCGAAAATAGCCTTGTTCAAATATACTTTTTCAAAAAATTTTTAGCTCTGTTAAATTTGACTGTTAATTTTCGTTCCATGCGCTTCGCTTTCCACTACAATCAACAGGATGTTAAAAATCAACATTGGGCTAACAGAGCTTAATTCTTATTAAAACTTGTCTATTGATTTTGCTCCATTCATCAGCGATGGGAGAAAACGAGCACCCACATAGATTGATTGAAAAAAGGGAGAATGCACATGTTCTCCCTTTTCCTGATGCTTTATTTTTTGAATTCTACATTTATAAGCAGATCAGAACCGGTTGGATGCGGCTTGAATCCAGTTACATCAGCTCTTCCCGCCAATGCAGGCTCAGAGTGTACCAGAGGAATCCAAGGAGCATCTTCTTTAATTATCAATTGTGCTTCCTTATAAAGTTTTTCGCGTTCTGCCTGGTCATTAGTAGACTGGGCTTTGATGAACAAGTCGTGTACCTCTTGATTGCTGTAACGTGCATAGTTATTGCAATCAAGAGGTACACGACTTGT
>DMSR01000351.1 GCA_003457145.1 Bacillus sp. (in: firmicutes) | reverse complement strand
GCACTATTTAGGTGAAAAATTTAAAATTCTTCAAATAAGAGGAATTCCCAAGTGGAATTCTAACTGTACATCACGCATGTAAATGCCAACCTTACAAAAGCCCTTTACAAAAAGGATTTCTTCCCGGATCTGTAATGGATTAATTAGCGGAATAGTCCAGGTAATAATATGGGCTTTTTTTTTTTTGGGTGTTTTATTGCACAAATATCAATACCTGAATAGGATATAGGGACACAAAAAAAGGAGGTTGTTATGATGGCTGAAGGATGCGGCGGCTATGGCGGAGGCTTCGCTCTGCTTGTAGTTTTATTCATTCTCTTAATCATAATTGGAGCGTCTTGGGGTTACGGTTACTAAAATTTGAATGGCTTACTGCCTAAAGGAGGTTAAAGCATGTATTACGGTTCTGGCTGTGGCTATGGCGGCTATGGTTACAGAGGACTGGGCTGCGGCAACGGTTTTGTATTGATCGTTGTGTTATTTATCCTTTTAATCATAGTAGGCTGTTCGTGGTATCGATAGAGTGAGTAGAGAAAAGTGCTTGTTTTTCAAGCACTTTTTTTTGAGGGAAGGACTTATTTGTCGTCAAATTAGGAAATAAGATTCATTAATTAATGATAAATCCCTGTTATTTTTTAATAGAGTAAAAAAATTCTTAAAATAGTGACTCTTTTTTTGTGGCCATTCGTCTAACTGAATGGAATAGGGGGGAGAAATTTGAGCGATATAAACGTCCATCGATTTCAAAAAGTATATGAAGATTACAGTGACAAGGTTTATGGCTATCTCCTGTTATTAACCGGAAAGAAAGAGGTCGCCGAAGATTTGACCCAGGAAACTTTTCTGAAAGTGTACAAGCACCTTCATCAATTTAATGGTGACTCTTTGATGTTCACCTGGCTGGTGAAAATAGCAAGGAATGTTGCGATTGATTATTTGAGAAGGGTGAACAGGCTGCGCTTTTTTTCATTGGAAAAGTATACAGTGCAAGCTAGCCAGCCATCTCCGGTTGAAATAATAGTTAAAGGAGAAAAGACCTCTCAACTTTATAAAGCCATTCAATCATTGAAGTTAAGTTATCAGGAAGTGTTGATCTTAAGAAAGATAAAAGAGTTTTCTATAAGAGAAACTGCAGAAATACTTGGCTGGAATGAAAATAAAGTGAAAATAACTACGTCAAGAGCAATGGCTGCTTTAAAAAAAGAGTTGAAGAGGAGAGGCGAATTAAGTGAAGAAATCATATGAACTTGAAGATAGCTTCAAGAATTTAAACCATATTCCCAGATCTCAAATTCAAAAGCGAAAAACATATGAAAATATAGTAGAAGCTAGAAGCCACAAAGCGTTCCAAGGGATTAATGGCAATTGGGCAGGATTCCTGCTGACTATTTCCATGGTTCTTATTGTTTCTGGCTTTCTATATAACCAAATTTTTACACCAGCAATTAGTGACCAGGCCATCATGTCCACCGATGAAAGAATAGGGCAAGATGATGTAATTAGGACCTATTTAACTAAGTCAGATTCAGACCATTATTTTGAACTTCAATCCAATCTGACAAGGAAAGGTATCGTAATGCAGGAAGGAGAAACATGGAAAGTAACGGTAAGCAAAGCTTTAAATGGAATGAAGCTCTCTGATCAAGTGCCTTTAGGAAAAGCTTCATATGACTTACTAGTAATTCTAGATGGAAGAAATGCGGTTAAATGCAAGTTATGGGTGATTGATAATGAAGTTTATCTTAAGAAAATAAAAGAAGAGCAGTATTATAAGCTTGATACGCTTACCGCTTCTCACATAACTAAAACAATTGAAGAAATTACAAAACAGGATTCTCTCTAGAACCTGTTTTTTTTATTTTTCGCTTTTGATTTAAACAGAGGTTTAAAGATAATCACCCGCAATCCCTCAAGTTTAAATCTTTATCAGAAAAAGTGTTTATCAATTTTATATGTGGGTAAATATGTTCTGTATAAAAATATCAGCTTGAATATACAGGAGGTAAACATGAAAAGGGGTATAGCAATTATTATAGCTTCCATTTTATTACTAGGATTGCTTGCTGGCTGTTCTGGAGATCAAAAAGCGGATGCGGAAAAAACGAAGGACGGAAAAGTTGTGGTGAACTTTTGGACGTTCTGGGGTTCGGAAACTCGCAGGCCAATTATCGAAAAAATCGTCAAGGATTATAATAATTCTCAAGACAAGGTATTCGTTAAACACACTTTCCTGCCTTGGGGAGATATTTGGACCAAAAACCTTGCATCTGTAGCTGCAGGCAATCCTGCAGATGTTATTATCAACGATATCAATACGGTATCGCAGCGCGCGGAAAATAAGCAGGTCGAAGACTTAAGCAAGTTTGTTGATGAATCATATAAGCAGCAATTTTATCCGCAATTATGGGATACAGTCGAATATGAAGGCAAGCCTTATGCTGTACCTTTCAATACAGATACACGTTTGCTTTTCTATAATAAAAAGGCATTCAAAGAAGCGGGACTTGATCCGGATAAGCCGCCAGCTACGTGGGAAGAGCTCGAAGAATATGCCAAGAAACTTGATGTGAAATCAGGCGAACGATATGAGCGTATTGGCTTTTATCCATTATGG
>DMSR01000074.1 GCA_003457145.1 Bacillus sp. (in: firmicutes) | reverse complement strand
AAGCTTTGGAATCGGTTATAGCCAGGATGAATTTGGCGGAGGTTTCCACCGGTCCAGGACGGTTGAGGTACCGACGAACATCACGATGGATGTTTACCGTGTCTGTCTCGAGTTATTTGCAGAGAACTATACGGGGAAAACGGTGCGCAGCATTTCGATTGCGCTTGGAAACCTCGCCGTGGACAGTGAATTTCAATTGAATTTATTTGAGAGAAATGGGTGGAAAAAGAAAGAACTTGGCTATGTGATGGACAATATTCGCAGCAGATATGGCTCGGCAGCCCTTCTGAGGGCGGTTTCCTATACTGCGGCTGGAACAGCAAGGCATCGCGCAGCGCTTGTCGGAGGCCATAAAGGCTGACTAGGGAGGGGGGAGATAGTATGATTCGTGACCGCGGAAGGATTAAATGGACTTCAATGATGCTTCCTGAACATGTGAAGCTGTTGCGGGACTGGGCACAGGAGGATCATTATGAAAAAGAGAAGCAGCTGGATGAACAGCAGCTTGAGCAATTGAATGAAACCATCCTCGATGCGATGGAATTTAATCGTCCAGTTACCATTACTCATTATCGCAACCGGAATTATGAGCTGGTGATTGGGAAAATCCATTACTGGAATGAGCTTGGACAGAAGCTCCATGTTATGGATAAATTTGAAGAAATCCATCGTATCCAGCTTTCAGCAATTGTCGATGTAAGGCATGCGGACGATTGGTAAGCCCTTAGTGCAGGAAGAAGGGAGGCGTATAAAAAAAGACAATGGATTCATCCATTGCCATACAGTAATTATTCCTCTTTATCAGATTGTGGGGCACGAACAGCGGATTCGAACTTTCCTTTATGGGAAGCATCACAAAAAGGCATATTCTTGCTAAGCCCACAGCGGCAAAGCGAGAAAACCGGCTTTGTTTCGAATGGATTACCGGCTCCATCCAGCAATTCCACATCCCCGGTAATCCGTAAGGACCCGTTATCATTTACTTTAATCTGTACTTTTGTCAAAAAAAACACTCCTCTCTGAACATTATCTTTGATAGTAAGAGCTAATCAGGAAAAAAGCAAGACTATTTCGAAATAAATGTAAATTCCTTCAATCAAATATAAACGAAAAGGTATGTTAAAATATTATAAAAATCGGAAAGGGGTGAACGCAACCATGAAATTGAAAATTACGGAAGCCGCAACAAAAAAGCTAGAGCAAAAAATATCAGGAAAAACCGGGTATTTAAAATTAAAATACGATTTAGACGGCTGTGGATGCGGAGTGAATGGTGTAGCTGCCCTCTGGCTTGAGAGTGAACAGGATGGCAATGAACGCGAAATAGAAACAAACAGCATTCCTGTTTATATTGAAAGACCAAAAGAGGTTTTTTTTGATGAGGAGATGACCATCGATTACAGTGAAACTGCAGGCTGTTTTCAGTTAAAGAGTCCGAATGAGTATTTAAATCCGCGGATGAGTTTTTTTGATAAGCTCTTATCGTAAAACTTTATTGCTTTAACCCTCTATTAAAAAAACGCGGATGGCGAATTTGAGGGTAAATAGTTTACATTAATTTGAAAAAAAGGTTAAATAAGAGAGTGACCTGAATACATAAAAGTTTGATGCAAAAGGTAGGAGGAGAAATATGGGGAAACTTCGGCGAGCCGCCATACTAGCCATCTGTATGCTTCTGCTGTCTGCGTGCGCGTACAAGACTGCGGGAGAAGCAATCCAAAACGATATTCCGTTCAACATCAAACAGATTGTACAAAAGGAAGAAGTGAAGGATGGCTGGCTGGTCTTTTACACAACAGAGCAACAGGAAGGCTCTAGTAAGTTTGAGGCGCTGGCTGTTGCCTATATTGAAGGCAGTGAAAAAGAAGGCTGGGAAAACGCGGGGCATAACCACTGGACTTATTATAAGAATGATTTTATGATTTTGTATTCCGACGTTTTCCACACTTATCATGAAAATGGAACATTGGATTCGAAAATCCCGGTCATTTTCGGCAAGATCGTCAACCCGGAAATCAAATCAGTTGAGGTAGCCGGTGATGACGGGAAGTTCACCAAAATAGAAATCATTGAAAAAGAGAAAGAGCGTTATTATTACGCAATTGGCGAATACAAACAGGTCAGAGCGCTGGCGGCCGATGGGAAAGAGATAGACCGACAGGGAGAAAAACAATAGACAAAGGGTGGCTTCCGTTTTTTCGGGGCCACCCTTTTGACCGAATCCAGTGTGACTTCGGACAAGTTGGAATGAAAGGATTGAAAAGCTGTCCGAACTTGTAGTGACTTCAGACAGGTTTGGAGGAAGAGAAGGAAAAGCTGTCCGAACTTGTAGCGACTTCGGACAAGTTTGGAAGAAGAGAGGGAAAGCTGTCCGAACCCGGGGCTTTTGTTAATCAAGGCTCTTTTCGGAAACTTAGTTACTTTTACCAATTAAAGGTGAGGGTCGGCTTCTCGATTTTTAAGGTTTCCTATCCATTAATGGTTCAGTAACATCCCGAAGAGAGCCCATATTTAAATAGGATGCAGAATAATAATCTTTGTTCGAAAAACAGAATTAATACCAAAACAGCTTAAACAAAAACGAATTCTTCAAGAAACTCATCAAGCACTTTTTCGTATTCCTCACGGTTTTGGCTGTAAGATTGGGCATGGAAGCCAGTTTCTGCCATGTACAGCTTCTTGGGGCCTTTTTTCTGTTCGAACAGGGCCTCGGTCATATACGGGAGGATGAAATCGTCTTCGCGGCTATGAATGAAAAGAATTGGTTTTTCTATATTTTTAATAACGGAAATAGGCGAAATATCGTTCAGTGAATATTTGTCCCGGATGCGCAGGAATAGGCTGGCGATAGGAAGTAAAAGCCTTGGAGGGAGCGTTTTGACCTCTTCCTTGATCCGGTAGGCAAGCTGCTCTCCGAAGTCAGAATAAGGACAGTCAGCGACGTAGAAATCAGCCCCGTCCTCAAGCATTCCTGCATATAGAAGCAGTGTGGCGGCGCCCATCGATTCGCCGTGAATGCCAAGGAAAAGGTCATCCCCCTTCTCCTCTTTAAGCCAGTCAACAACTGACTTAAGATCGAATTTTTCATAGAACCCATAGCTTGTTGTCTTTCCGCCGGATTCCCCGTGGCGCCGATGGTCGTAAATGACAGCGTTAAAGCCTCTGGCGAGGAAGAGATTCATATATTTGAGTGAGTTCGTTTTGCTTTGGGTCACTCCATGGGCAATAATGACGTATTGGTTTGTTTCATAAGGCTCAACAAGGACTGCTTTCAGTGTATAGCCAAAAGAGGAGGCAATGAAAACTTCTCTTTTGGGTAATGCATCATATTCATCAGGGTGGAAATGACCAGCTTCTTTTTCACGAATGAAAATTTCTTCATCATCCTTCTTTTTTAAAAACATGAGCCTATTAGTGATATATACCCCAAGAGAGGCAAGCAGGAGCAGTAATGAAAACAAATAGCGTAATGCCTTTCTCAAACTCAACCCTCCGAATGCATTTTTTCTTTAGTTTACCATTAGATTGAAGTGTACAAACATAAAAAAGACCGCTGGTAAGGAGCGGTCTGCTTGTACTTTTCATTACTGCGGCGAATTTTGGCGCTTAGTTGGATGAATCGCTTTTTCGAGATCCTCAGCAGCGATTCTTTGTTTTACATTGTCTGCGTTCGGCTTGCCCTGCTGGCTGTATCCTTTATCGCGTTTCTGGCTCATATGTTTGCTCCCTTCTTCTTAATAGCTTCACCTAATAAGATGGATTGCCGGAAGCGGGCTTATGCACTAAATTTATATACTTACCGAATTCATGCGGAAATAGGTGCTTTCAATCGGCCTGGAAATATTGGGTCTGATAACTTCAATTGCCTGCAGAAGTTTGTCCAGATCTACCCCGGTATCGATTCCCATCCTATGGAGCATATAGACAACATCTTCAGTAGCCGCATTTCCCGCTGCACCTGGAGCAAAAGGGCAGCCGCCAAGTCCGCCTGCTGAAGTATCGAATCGTGTGATGCCAGCCTGGAGTGCAGCAAAGATGTTGGCTAGGGCAAGCTTTCTTGTATCATGGAAATGGGCTGTTAATAGCACGTCAGGAAAGGCTGTTTTTAGATTGGAGAATAAAGAATGAGATTCATGTGGAGCGGCCATTCCAATTGTATCGGCAACACTCAATTCATCCACACCAGCCTGAGCAAATTTTCCGCACAAGGCGAGAACAGCTTCTTCATCAACCTTTCCTTCATAGGGGCAATAAAAGGCAGTTGAAATGCATGCACGGACAAAATAATCTTTTACCTTTAATTCGGCAATCAAAGGTAAAATTTCTGAAAGGCTTTCGGAAGTCGATTTATTAATATTTTTTTGATTAAAGGTATCACTGACACCGACAAAGACGGCCACTGCCTTGCAGTCAGTCGTATAAACACGCTCGATCCCTTTTTTGTTTGGAGCAAGGACAATATTTCTGGTGATGCTGTCTAGGCAATCCGAAACGATGTCTGACGCATCGCTCATTTGCGGCACCCATTTTGGCGACACGAATGAAGTAAGTTCCATCTCCTTCAGTCCCGCTTTTTTTAAAGCATAAATGAATTCTTTTTTAATTTCGGTAGGGACAAAGCTTTTTTCGTTTTGAAGGCCATCCCTGGGACCCACTTCGATTATTTCAACCTGATCAGGAAGCTGCAGCATGTGAAATTCCCTCCTTGTAACATACATTCATTGTAAATAGAATATTTTAAAAAATGCAAGAATAATAAAAATTTTGATAAAATAAAAGGGATTTCATTTAATTCACTAGAAGTAAATAATATGTGAAGCAGAGGAAGGGTGAGCGAATTGGGCAAAACTGAAGCAGTAATCGTAGCTGCGGTAAGAACAGCAATCGGCAGCTTTAATGGA
>DMSR01000267.1 GCA_003457145.1 Bacillus sp. (in: firmicutes) | reverse complement strand
CTTAATCCATCACGCAGCCATTGAATGGCTGAACCGGCGACGAAAATGCTGCCTTCAAGGGCATATTCAACCTTGCCATTCAATCCCCAGGCAAGAGTAGTTAATAATCCATGATCAGAACGCACTGCATTTTCACCAGTATTCATGAGCATGAAGCAGCCTGTTCCATAAGTATTTTTCGCCATTCCTTCCTCAAAGCAAGCCTGGCCGAACAGTGCTGCCTGCTGGTCACCGGCAGCTCCCGCAATTGGAACTTCCTGGCCGAAGAAGTGGTACGCGACAGTTTGCGCATAAACCTCTGAAGATGGCTTCACTTCTGGAAGCATGGACCCAGGAACTCCAAGAATGTCCAACAGCTCTTCATCCCACTTAAGGTCGTAAATATTGAACATCAGCGTTCTTGACGCATTGCTGTAGTCCGTAACATGGGCACGCCCGCCTGAAAGCTTCCAGATAAGCCATGTATCAATCGTACCAAACATAAGCTTGCCGTCTTCAGCCTTCTGTCTCGCACCCTCTACATTGTCAAGGATCCACTTTACCTTTGTTCCAGAGAAATATGCGTCAATCAATAGACCTGTTTTTTCCCTGAAAAGGTCGTTGTAGCCTTTTTCCTTTAATTCATCACAAATTCCGCTAGTCTGTCTTGATTGCCAAACAATTGCATTATATACAGGAACTCCCGTTTCTTTATCCCATACAACAGTCGTCTCACGCTGATTAGTTATACCTATTCCCGCTACTTGCTCAGGTTTAACATTTGATTCTGATAAAACGCTTGCAATAACCGCTAAAATTGATCCCCAGATTTCATTAGCATTGTGCTCAACCCAGCCCGGCTTCGGAAAATGCTGCGTAAACTCCTTTTGAGCAACATGGACAATCTCTCCCGCCTTATTAAAAAGAATCGCTCTCGAACTAGTCGTACCCTGATCCAAAGATAGAATGTACTTTTCCATAAAAAATTCCTCCCATTTTAAGTGGGGGGTCAGACCCCCATTGCTTTAATGCGTTATATTGCTAATTTATGCAGTGATTTTAGATGCATCTATTTCACCAGGCTGTTTCTTTCCTACTGTATAAGCTAATGCAAGAATCACAGCCACTATACCAATTACAATCCAGAATGTACCTGTGAATTCCCCAGTAAATACCGCTTTATAAAACACAGCACCCAATGCTCCGCCTAATAGCGGGCCAACAACAGGAATCCAGGAATAACCCCAATTCGAGCCGCCTTTGCCTGGAATCGGGAGTAAAAAATGAGCAATTCTTGGGCCAAGGTCACGAGCCGGGTTGATTGCATAACCCGTTGTACCACCAAGGGACATACCAATTACTACAATTAAAAGGCCTACAGCTATTGGATTCAAGCCTTCTGTAAATTTGTTTGCTCCGATGAACAATAATCCTAATACAAGAATAAAAGTGCCGAAAACTTCACTGAATAGATTAGAAAAAGTATGCGGGATTGCAGGGCCAGTAGCAAATACCCCTAATTTTGTACCAGGTTCTTTAGTTGCTTTCCAATGAGGCAAGTAATGAAAGAATACTAGAGAAGCACCAATAATTGCTCCAATTAACTGTGCAAGCATGTAGCCAGGCACATCAGCCCATGCAAACGATCCATCAATCGCCAGTGCGAGAGTAACTGCCGGGTTTAAATGTGCTCCACTTATTGAACCTACAGCAAATACCCCCATGGTAACCGCAAGTCCCCAAGCAATCGTAATGACAATCCAGCCAGCGTTGTTCGAATAAGACTTGTTCAGCGAAGAACCTGCGCCGATTCCGGCACCAAAAACGATCAGAATCATTGTTCCAATCACTTCACCCATAAATGCTGACATAAACAATTCCCCTTCCCTTCGTGCTTATATTGTTATAGTTTTACAATCTAAGGTTCCGGAAGACAAAAAGGAGACCCACAACAGTACACACCAAAAAATCCCAGGCGTATCTGTGTGAGTCTCCAAATCTCCGTCACGAATCTTAACTTGTACTTGAAGTATACTGAATGATGAAAACGCTGTCAATTAAATTTTCTTATAATCTTGCTTTTTATTTTATCAACAGGAACTACGCTACTTAAAATGGTTCCAAATCTCCTTTTTCGAGGTAGTCACCGCTACGGCACCTGCCTTGAGTGCATTTTCCACATCCTCTACACTTCTAATAAAACCACCGGCGAACAGAGGAATTTTACATCTTTCATTCACTTCGGTAATCAGTTCAGGCATTATTCCAGGAAGGACCTCTATATAATCCGGCTGTGTTTTTTCAAGCAGCTTGTAGCTTTTTTCAAGAGCATGCGAATCAAGTAAAAATATTCTTTGAACAGCAATTATCCCCTTCTGCTTTGCCTTTAGGATTACATTCGATTTGGTCGAGATCAAACCATAAGGTCTATATTCCTGGCAAATAAACTCGGTAGAATAATCGTCGCTTTTAATTCCATGAATCATGTCCATATGGTAAAGCATCTTTTTCCCATGAACCTCAGCCATAGCATTCACATGCTTCAGCTGTGCAATGTGCATTTCGAGAAATACACCTATTTCGTAAGGACTTTTTAAAAAGCGCTCAAAATCCTTCAAATTGGAAGAAGCCGGCAAAATCTTTTGACCCATAACTCTCATCCCTTTAAATCATTTGTTTCTATAATAGTGGGTATTATTTCAAATATCAATATAATGATTATAGTATTTGCTTGCATTAAACTAAATGGAGTTATTTTAACCGATTTCCAGATTAAATTTACATAATTAGCTAATCAAACGTTTGATTAACTATTTTTCTACTGTTTCCGACATCCTACTCAAGTTACATTCAGAAAATATTTTTCCGGTGAAGGTAAAAGATATCTCTGCTTTGCCGATATTAATGAATGACTTTACATTTCCAATGTTAAAGCAATGGTTATAGGCAATAATATCTCTATATTCTATTAAAAAGAAACTACTTATAGTTCTTATGTACTGTTTTTACTCAAAGTGCAAAAAAATGTTATAAATGAGTAAAAAATGGTTGGATTTACTAACTATGTGAGTCTATTATATTAGTGTAATACCTATGTTAACTTTCTTTACTTACAAAAAATTTAAAGAGATAGGAAGTATGCTATGGTTTTCGACGGAATTGTCATTTCTTTTCTCATCGCTTTATTTCGCAAAGGAAATCTAAGAGGGTTATCAGACCTCAAATTAAAGGCTGGATGGATTTTCCCGCTGCTTTTATTGATTCAAATTGCAGTCTATTACTACCAAAATGATTATAAGGTCCTTGCACAAGCAAGCGGATTTATCTATATCATTGTTTACATACTAGGGTTGATATTTTTATTTATTAATCGCCGCAACCCTGGATTTAATATTATATTCATA
>DMSR01000289.1 GCA_003457145.1 Bacillus sp. (in: firmicutes) | reverse complement strand
GTTGTAAAGATTTAATCCACGCTTAGAGTTGCGGACCATCAAAGTGATGATCCACGCTAAACCAAAGGCAACGTGTGCTCCGTGGAAGCCTACTAAAGTATAGAATGCTGACCCGAATGCGCTGCTAGTGAATGTATGTCCATACTCATGAACATAGTGATTGAATTCATAAATTTCCAAAGCAAGGAATAATGCTCCCAATAGGACTGTTACACCAAGCCATACCTGCATCTTCTTGAAATCGAAGTTCTTCATATGGTGCATGGCATATACACTTGTCAACGAGCTTGTCAATAACAGCATAGTTGCAGCAAATACTAACGGCAGGTCGAAAAGGTCCTTAGCTAGAACATGTTCTCCATTTGGAACTTTATCTTTTAGTGCAAGATAAGTGGCGAAGAGAGTGGCAAACAATACCGTCTCCCCACCAAGGAAAAACCAGAAGCCTAAAAACTTATTCTTTGCTTCGAGGGTTGCTTTTTCAGGCGCGGCAGGCCATGTTTCATAAGTGAATTTTTCTTCAGCTTGCATTATGCCTTACCCCCCTTATCATTATCTTCATCAATTAAATCTTCTTTATGAATGTGGAATCCATGGTCATCCTTTACAGAACGGAAGAACATTGCCCCCAATGTTACAGCCAATCCAAGAATCAGTACTGGAATTCCCCATGCATAATCCGCACGGTACATTGCCCCAAATGCTGCAATGAATAATCCTAGCGAAATGACAAACGGAATGAATGAATTGTTAGGCATATGAATATCACCAAGAGGTTCAGCAGGCGTCATGCCTTTTTTGCCTTCCATTTTTTCAAGCCAGTAAGCATCCAAACCGCGAACTAACGGAAGCTGCTTAAAGTTGTAGAATGGCGGCGGTGAAGGAATAGCCCACTCAAGCGTACGGCCATCACCCCAAGGATCATTTCCAACCTTTTCATTTTTAACAGTAGTCATAATAACATTAATTAATAGAACGATTACTGCAATCGCCATAAAGATGGCTCCAACAGAACTTATAAGGTTTCCAGCTTCCAATCCCTGTCCCGGCAAGAAAGTAAAGATACGGCGAGGCATCCCCATTAGACCTAAGAAGTGCTGGATGAAGAATGTTAAATGGAAGCCAATCAGGAATAACCAGAAAGTAATTTTACCTAAAGTTTCATTAAGCATTGTTCCAAACATCTTTGGCCAATACAAATGAGCTCCAGCGAATAACGCGAAGACCACACCGCCAACGATTACATAGTGGAAGTGAGCTACTACGAAATATGTGTCATGGTACTGGTAGTCAGCAGTTGCAGATGCAAGCATGACACCAGTAACACCACCTGCAACAAAGGATGGAATAAAAGCAGTTGCCCACAGCATCGGAGTTGTGAACGAGATACTTCCTCCCCACATTGTAAACAGCCAGTTAAAGATCTTAATACCAGTTGGTACAGCAATAGCCATTGTTGCTACGGCGAAAATAGCGTTAGCTATCGGTCCTAGGCCAGTTGTGAACATATGGTGAGCCCATACCATGAACCCCAGGAAACCGATCAATACAGTCGCAAATACCATGGAAGAATAACCGAAAAGACGTTTTCTAGAGAAGATAGCGAAAATCTCAGAGAAAATACCGAATGCCGGCAAAATCAGGATATATACTTCTGGGTGACCAAAAATCCAGAAAAGGTGTTCCCAGATGATCGTGTTTCCACCCATAGTAACGTCGAAGAAATTCCCCCCAAACATACGGTCAAAAATTAATAGGAAAAGTCCAACTGTCAATGGCGGGAAAGCGAATAAAATTAGCGCAGATGTTACAAAGGTTGCCCAAGTGAACATCGGCATACGCATATATGTCATGCCAGGAGCACGCATATTGATAATCGTGACAAGGAAGTTAATCCCACCGATTAGTGTTCCCGCACCTGAAATTTGCAGGCCAAGTGCATAAAAATCGATACCGTGTGTTTCAGATGCTAGTGAAAGCGAAGCGTATGAAGTCCAGCCAGCATCAGGAGCGCCTCCTAAAAACCATGAAAGGTTCAGGAATACCCCCCCAAAGAAGAACAGCCAAAATCCTAAAGAGTTCAAGAATGGAAATGCAACGTCACGTGCACCAATCTGCAATGGCATGACAGCATTCATGAATGCGAAAACAAGTGGCATCGCTGCAAGGAATATCATTGTAGTTCCATGCATAGTCAGGATTTCATTATAGAAACCTGCACTCATAAAATCATTGTTAGGTACAGCAAGCTGAATACGGATGAACAAAGCTTCTAGACCACCAAGGATAAAGAAGAATCCGCCAGCAATTAGATAAAGGATTGCGATTTTCTTATGGTCAACAGTTGTAAGATAGTCCCATAAAGTTGCGCCGAATCCCTTTTTCTGAGCATAGGTACTCACAGTTTTACCTCCCTTTCAAACAAATCCCCTGTTATTTCTGGACCTTTAAGCCCATCAGATATTCTGTTAATGCGTCAAGCTCCTCTTCTGACAAATCAGCGTATTTATCAGTCATCAAGTTGCCAGGTTTATATGCTTCTGGATCTTTAATCCATTTTTTCAGATCTTCTTCTGAATGGTCAAGAACTCCAGCAATTCGTGAACGTTCGCCAAAGTTTGTTAAGTTAGGGCCTATACGGGCTGCTTCATTCGTTGTATTGGCTGGAGTTACGGCGTGGCATCCAATACAACTGTTATTGAAGATTTCCTGACCCTCTTGTGCAGTCGCTGTTTCAGCCTGAACAGGCTCTTTAACAGCTTGCATATCAGCTACCCATTGATCGAATTCATCGCGTGGAAGGGCCTTGACTTTGAAATCCATCAATGCGTGCGAAGGACCGCAAAGCTCGGCACATTTGCCGTAGAATAACCCGCCAGCAGCATCCGCTCCATAACTGTCGAACTCAAGCCAGAACTTATTGACATTATCAGTGTTTGTATCCATCTTTCCGCCAGCAGACGGAATCCAGAAAGAGTGTTTGACATCAGAAGCCTTAAGATTGAAGTAAACCTTTTCATCCGTAGGGACTACCAAATCCTGACTAGTGATAATTTCTTCATTTGGATATTCGAATTCCCACCAGTAAAGGTTGGCACGCACATTCACCACTAGAACATCCGTTTTGCCATCTTTATTTTTCTTTTCCATAGGTGATACATTTGCAAGATTAAAAGTAGATGCAACAGTTGGTACAGCCAAGATCAAAAGCAATAGGATCGGAATGACTGTCCAAATGATTTCAAGTTTATGGCTCCCCTCAACTTGTTTTGGAATCTCATCTTCACTTTTCCTGCGGAACTTCATAAGAACGTAAATAAAAATGACAGAGACTACAGCAATTACTCCCACCATAATCGCCGTGCTCAACACCATGAGATCGTACTGGGTTTGCGCAACTTCTCCTGCAGGCCTTAAAGCAGACAAGTACGGCTGACCACAGCCAGACAAAATTAATGCTATCATTGTGAACAGTGACAGCAGACGCCATTTAGTAAGCATCTTCATAGCTTAATTAAACCCCTCTTTCGTAAAAAATCTAATGAATTTTGTTGGTATTATATATGGATAAATTCTCTCTTATTCAACAAAGAGAGAATCACCTAACAAAGATTAAATCAGTGTGACAATTACCATAGCAACAAACATGATGGTTAAGTATTGTAAAGAATATACAAACATCAACTTAGCCCATTTCATGTCATCCTTGAATTTAAGCCCATAGATTCCTAAAGCCAGCCATCCGATATTCAGTACAGTGGCGAGAACAAAGAATGGAATTCCTAGCGATGGCAGGAAAAATGGTAATGGCAGCAAAGCAGCAATCCATATAAAAATCGACTTCCTGGTTGCCTTGAAGCCTTTAACAACGGGAAGCATCGGTATACCTGCAGCGCGATACTCCTCAACCCTTCTCATCGCAAGTGCGTAGAAATGAGGCGGCTGCCAAATGAATACAATCGCAAACAATACCCATGCCATCACATCAAGACTAGGGTCAACTGCTGCCCAGCCAATTAATGGCGGAACAGCGCCTGAGATACTGCCGACAATCGTGTTTGATACATATTGGCGTTTTGACCACATTGTATAAAGGACTACATAACTGAACACTCCAAAGATCCCAATAACAGCAGCTGTCACCGTAGTAGTGAACAAGAATGCGGTGCCTATTCCTATCAGAAGGAAACTCATCAGCGCTACCTTCGCAGGCTGCACTTTCCCAGTTACAGTCGGTCTGCCTTTTGTACGTTCCATTAAATGATCAATATCGCGATCAATATAGTTATTAAGACTGCATGACCCGGCAACAATCAGGGATGAGCCAATCAATGTTGCCAATATTAAATCGATGCTATCCAGAAAACGAGCTCCGCTGAAATGAAGCGCCAGCCACAGTCCTGTAAAGGTTGTCATCGCATTTGAATTAACGATGCCTACTTTAATCAATGCAAGAAAGTCCTTCAGCGCTGTGTTCTCCACTGTTCCAGGCCGCCCATCATCTAACACAGCTTCACTCAAAGCTTTTGAATTAGACATCCTTATCCTCCTCCATCTCCTTTTTGTTGTTAAAAACAGAATGCATTTTTCACAAAAAAAAGAAGAGTTTATGTTTCTATCACGAATGGTATTTTCCACTATTGTCAATGTGTAAAAGTTGTTAATTGTTTGTGTAGAAAAATAACATCTACGTTGTATATTAAATCACACTTCACAACTTTTTTGTGAATTTTTTTTGAACAAAATATTACTATTTTGTGTCCTACCGCCATTATCCTTAAAGTTCTTTTTTTTTGCAAGGAATAATCATTGGAATATTTAGCTGGTTTCTGATCAAGACAAAATTGATTAATACATATTTTTGGATAATATTTTTTCAGGGTGCACCTGAAAGATTAAGAGTTAAAATCAAAAGCCTGACCGGTAAAAGAAAAGGATGTCTTTACCATGTAAATCACATCTTTCAAGTAATAAAACGAAGTATTGAATAATTGATGTTTATTGTGTAGTATCTATAGTGTTGCTTTCCATCCTTTTTCGCCAAAATCCGATATTATATGGAGAGAATATTAAGCATATTCATTTATTCCTATATTATACATGTCAAGTCGATTGTTTGACAACTCAACGAACTTTTAGTAAGCAGGTGATTTATTGATGAACCGTTCCCTTAAGTGGTTAGCAGTTGCTACCACAATAGGAATGCTTTTTGTATTGCTCGGAGGAGCACTTGTAACCAAGACAGAGTCCGGAATGGGATGCGGACGTTCCTGGCCTTTGTGCAATGGAGAATTTGTCCCTACCGATATTACGCCTGAGCTAGTCATAGAACTCGCACACAGGCTTGTCTCCGGAAGTGTCGGCATAATGGTCCTGGTTCTATCAATCTGGACTTGGCGTGCAATTGGCCATATACGCGAGACAAAATTTTTATCTGTTTTATCCTTTTTCTTTTTAATGCTGCAGGCTTTGATCGGGGCGGCGGCTGTGGTCTGGGGACAGTCAGACTTCGTCCTAGCTCTTCATTTCGGGATTTCATTAATTTCTTTTGCTGCTGTTCTTTTATTGACCTTGCTGATTTTTGAAGTTGATAAAAAATTCCAGGCAGAAAAGCTTGTGATCGACAGAAGAATGAAATTTCATATTATCGGTCTTACAATCTACACATATATGGTCGTTTATACCGGTGCGCTTGTCAGGCATATGAACGCGAGCCTTGTTTGCAAGGATTGGCCATTATGTACGAACTCAGGGGCTCTGCTCCCAACCAATATATACGAGTGGGTACAAATGGGTCACAGGGCAGTTGCTGGTATTATATTTATATGGATTGCTTACGTCACCTACCTTGCTGTAAAAAATTATAAGCATCAGACGCCTGTCTATTGGGGTTGGATCCTATCCTTCATCCTTGTCTCCTTACAGGTCTTCGCTGGAGCTTTAATCATTTTTACTAGGCTGAATCTATATGTGGCTTTGGCTCACGCATTCTTTATATCTCTGTTGTTTGGTGTCTTTAGCTATTTGCTGTTGCTAGTTTCCAGAAGTAAGAAAAATCAATCAAACCTAGAAAACCCTAAACCGACTGACCTTCCACCGGCAAAAGCAAAATAAAGAAGCTGCAGCGAATGCTGCAGCTTCTTTATTTATAGCTTTTTAACTTGACTCCCGATGTACACTAATGCATTACTTTTATCGTCAATGAAGCCACCAATCCTCCAAATGCGCTTTTTTCTCCTTATGACCTGAAAGTAAATGTATTGTTTGGTACTTCCATTCGATCAGGTTTTCCCTGGACAGCTTTATCCTTCTTGTATTTCTCTTCATAATTGACGAACATAGAGACATTCACTAGGATACCGATTGCTATAGCAAGCTGCAGCAAGGAAGAACCACCATAACTTACAAATGGAAGCGGGACTCCAGTCAATGGAATTACACCCGTTGCTCCTCCCAGATTGATGAATGACTGGATGCCAATCATGCTCGCGATTCCGATAGCTAGGAGGCTGCCAAATGGATCCTTGCATTTCAGCCCAATATAGATTCCTTTTAATACAATAAAAGCAAGGCTGAGGAGAACAAATCCAACCCCGAAAATGCCTAGCTCTTCAGCTATCACCGCAATAATGAAATCAGTATGCGCTTCTGGCAAGTAACCTAGTTTTTGATTGCTCTCACCCAATCCCAGACCACTTAATCCTCCTGCACCGATCGCGTAATAAGCATTAGACAGCTGGTAACCTGATTTTTGCTCGTCCAGGAAAGGGTTGCTGTAGGATGTCAGTCGATCCATCCTTTTTTCCGAGAAAATCTCATCTTTTAAGATCAGCGAAACCGGTACAAGCAAAATGACAACAATCATGATCAGCTTCATTATGTTCTTTAAATTCATGCCTGAAGATAAAATTATAGCAGCAGCAATAAGCATTATAATTCCTGCAGTACCGAAATCGGGCTGAAGCGCTATTAAGAAAAATACCATTACAAGAAATAGTAACGGCGGGAGAACACCTTTATTGAATTCGTTAATGTAAGATTGCTTTTTCGCATACACTGCAGAAAGATAGATAATCACACTCAATTTTGCCAGTTCAGAAGGCTGGATGCTGCGCGCGCCTAATTCAATCCAGCTCAAGGCGTTCCCTGCTACCTTCCCGACTGCGAATAAGACGATTAACCCCGAAAGAGTCAACGCAACCATTGGAAGGAGAATTTTGGTGCTCTTCATCGCCTTGTAAGGAAATATCGCGGCGATTAGGAATACAGCTAGAGAAGCCAATAGATTATATTTCTGTTTTTGGTAGAAAAAGTCGCTTGGGACTTCATAACGGGTGACCATGCTTGCACTGTAAACCATGACAAGGCCGAACAGGCACAATAGTGTTACTACAATGATCAAAGAATAGTCATAGGATTTAAGTATTTTTTTAAACATCGTCTCTTCCCCATCTTCTAAGTTGTTTTATCTATTCTACTATAAGTAGGTTTTTCCTGCCTGTTTGGGTGAAAAGTTTAGTTAAAACGTAAAACTCTCTTAAATTATGTCATAGAGGAGAAATCTAAACAACCATAGCTAACTGAAGTCACAAAAAAACTCAAACAATCCATTAGGACAATTTGAGCTTTTATGGTTTATTTTTTTAGCGAAGCTTCATGAAGTACGGAAAGCTCTCTCTCTAGTTGTTCGAGGATTACCTTCCCATCTGATTCTTCGATTAAGCCGAGCCTGACTGCAAAATCTATTTCTCTCGATAATCCGAACATTTGCGTATCCAAAACCTCTTCATAGAGAGGGCATTGAGGCATTGTCAGGTTATCCATTTGCACCTTGATCAGCTTTAAAATTTTATCAGCGTCAGCCTTTAACAAGGCATGGGCTTTTTCCTGATGGTTTATTATCATATCAGACGCCAACTTGATCCCCCCGTTTCCGAGCGATTACCCGATCCTATCTTTAAATTTTACCCTCTAGTAAGGAAAAATGCAAGAATATTAAGGATTCAGAAAATATTTGCGGAAAGCATGAATTACTGCCTCCATGACATTTTTTATGAATAAAGTTATACTTAAAGGAGAATGTCATGGAGGGATCATATGGAATCAATCATACCTATTAGAGGCAGAGTTAAATATAAGATCACACTTGATCCGGGTGTGTGGATTTTTGACGATCGAAAAGTAGACCTTAATACATATTTTCAACAGGAACAAACTGTCGACAGCAGTCTTGAAGACTATACCAAATCAATCTCCAGGCATTGGGACCGAGAAATCATGGAGGGAGCCGTGTATCCGCCAACTTTAAAAACTGAAGGCAAATTCCAGAAAGAAAAAGTACTTAATGGAACCTTCGGAATTCCTTTCAAACCCTTCCTTTCTAATGCGGAGCCAAAAGAAAATGCTGAGAGTGTGGTTATTGAATGTGGAAAAGATGAACTTAGAATTTCACTCGAGGACGCCTACGGATTAATACTTGGGTTTTCTAAAAATGGCAAGCCATTAAGTGAAGATGGACCTTTGCATGCTTATTATAAGGATGGAAGCAATTATGCAAGTCCAATTAAGAATATATCGGGTTTTTCAATTGAATAGTATGTAGGGTTTAGCCAACGGGCATCTTTTCAGATGCCCGTTCTTTCATTTTAATAAGTCAGCTGCGAGCTGAGCCAGTGCAGACCGCTCGCCTTTCACCAGCTGAACGTGGCCGGCAATTTGCTGATCCTTGAATTTCTCCACAACATAGGTCAGTCCGTTGTTATAGGCATCTAGATAGGGATGATCGATTTGATCTGGATCTCCCATCAGGACAATCTTACTACGCTCACCGACTCTTGTTAGGATTGTTTTAACTTCATGCTTCGTTAAATTCTGAGCTTCATCGATAATGATAAATTGATCAGGGATGCTTCTTCCCCTGATATAAGTCAGTGCCTCTACTTCAATTGACCCCATTCCCGCAAGGATTGCATCTAATTCACCTGGTTTTTTCGTATTGAATAAGTACTCAAGATTATCATAGATCGGCTGCATCCATGGCCTAAGCTTCTCCTGCTTTTCCCCAGGCAAAAACCCTAAATCCTTTCCGACTGGCACAATCGGTCTTGCAACTAGAAGCTTCTTAAAGACACCCAGGTCCTCAGTCTGAAAGAGTCCTGAAGCCAATGCAAGCAATGTTTTCCCTGTTCCTGCTCGGCCGGTTAGAGTAATCAGGGGCATGTCTTGCCGTAATAGCAATTCTATTGCCAAAATTTGCTGCACATTTCTTGGCCTTATACCCCAAATTTGCTTTGCCTCATGTTCGAACACCAATTTCTTCACTTTTTTCTTCCTGCTGTCTACCATGCCAATCGCTGATGCCGAACTCCCAAGTATATCCTTCATAATAAGAAATTGATTAGGGTATACAAAGTTCTGTCCATTCAGGTCAGATATTTCAAGCTCACCTTTTTCATAAAATCGGTTAAGTATCTCAATTTCAAGATACACTTCTGCGTGACCCGAGTACAAATGATCAAGTTCAACTACCCGATCACTGAGAAAATCCTCTGCAAGCAGCCCTATTGCATCGGCTTTCACCCTAACAAGCGCGTCTTTGCTGACAAGAATAACTGTACGGCCATTTTCCTTTGTCTGTTCCTCCAGGCTTAAATTCTTGGCTACAGCAAGAATCCGATTGTCATTTGTCTTTTCAACAAAAATTTCCTGCAGCTCGTGAAAAGAACGATGATTAAGCTCTATCCTAAGGGAGCCTCCTCCTTCGAGGCTGATTTTTTCGTGCAGCTTACCTGTGTCCCTCATACCGTCTATTAGCCTTGAAACTTGTCGTGCATTGCGGCCAATCTCATCCATATATCGTTTCTTTGAATCCACTTCCTCCAGAACTACAGCAGGTATGACAACTTCATTATCTTGAAAAGAGAAAAGCGCATGGGGATCCTGTAATAAGACGTTTGTATCCAGTACATATATTTTACTCAAGTTGATGCCTCCCGCCTTCTTGATCTCGGCCCGGATTACCTTGGCAGTCTTGGCCGGGACTTTGGTAAAATATATGTTTTCCTGAATAAAGATAGAAGGAAATTTACACAATAACCTTTGAGCAATTCTTTTTTTATAAGCTCTTTTTGTAAAATTCGCGTCTAATCATATAAGCTGGAACAATTCGATGCTGTATGTTTTGGAAAATAAAAATCCGGAGGGATTAAGGTGATAAGATTAATTGCGGCTATATCTTTAGTAATGATTATCAGCGCCTGTAATGCTGACAATAATGAAGCTCGGAACGAAAAGGACCATAATGTCAAGGTCCAGAACAGCGTGTTCCAGGACGTTGACCGCCAATCAGGCCAGGAAATATCAGAGCATCTTGTGAATCTGACAACCAGGATACACAACGTCGACGATGCCGCAGCGGTTGTAATTGGCAGATATGCAATCGTAGGTATTAACGTCAATGCCAAAATGGAGAGATCAGAAGTAGATACAGTCAAATACACAGTAGCCGAAACATTAAAAAAGGATCCCCATGGCGCCCGGGCTGCCGTAATCGCTGATCCAGATATCACAGCTCGTTTAAGGGAAATTTCAGAGGATATCCAAAACGGAGCACCAATCCAGGGGATTATGAATGAACTGTCTGATATAACCGGAAGAATCATGCCAGAAGTACCTGCAGATATGATTGAACCACAACCAAAAAATTCAACAGAAAAACCTAAGAACAAGCTAAACGAGCAAGAATCAGAAAAACTTGAAAAAAACCAGGAACAGCAATCAAAGTATAAAAAATAGTTAGAACACCACAGAAAGCTAAGAGAAGATGTGCAAATAACAGGATAGATCTTAAAAAAACATTAAGAAAAGCTTAGTCTATTGACTAAGCTTTTCTCATTGCCTCCATTACCTGCTTATCTAGACGGGCAGCAGCATCTTTATCATAGGTTTTGTCATATTGGGGTTCAGTGACGATTTTTGATCCATAGAACATGACATCTCTGACTTCACTGATTTTGATTTCTACCAGTGCAAGCTTTAATGGAACTTCATCAAGCTTCTCCTGCTTAACGGTTGATGTACCGCTTATTGAATAGGTTGATTCATTCGCTATTACATTAATTACAGCTTTATCATTACTTTTTATGTTTTGTATAATACGGGAGCGATTATCCACTGCGAAATAAAGAGTTTGCTCATCTTTCGCCATCACCCATGAAATTGAACTGACATTCGGTCCACCCGTTTCATGATCCACTGTTGCCAAGGTTACAAAACGTTCTTTTTGAAGTTCATCAAATAAAGGTTTAATCAGTTTAGGTTCTACTTGATTTGCCATATTCACCCTCCTTAAACTAACATAATAGTACTACGAACCCAACTGCAGGGCAAATTAAACGATTTTTCATCCAAATAATCATTGCTGCTCCTTCGTCAGCATGGGCAGGCAAATAAAACTGAGGTTTTATCTGATGCCAATCACGGTGGTTTAGACTTGCAACAGGCGCCAGCTAAAGTGTACACATCTCAAGTTTATCCGGTCCCGAGGAGGCAAGTGCTTGATAGTGAACATGGAGCAAAAANNAAGGTATACTTTCTTATATCGAGCCAAAAACAATGATATACTATAATATAATCCATTTTGTAACAAGGTATGTATGATTATTATAGACATGAGGTGTTAGAATGAGAGTCAAATGTGTGTTGTGTGATAAAATCGAAACGATCAATAGTGATACCCTCCAGGCTAAACGACTTCGCAATCGTCCGATCCATACATATATGTGCAATCCATGCGATGAAAGGATTGCCGAAAAGACAAAAAACAGACTGGCAACAGGAAACTTCCGCTTGTACCGTTCCCGTGTTGAAAAGGATGAGTGGTAAAAAGGGCTATACTGAATAAAGCATGACACCGTCTCACTGAAACAGTCCTGCTTTATTGGCAGCCGCCCGGGCCTATATGTTTAATCCTCAATATGGGCGGCCAGCCAAATTTCGATCAAACATTGATAAGAAAAAACGCAAGGGCCAGGTCAGCCGTCTAGTGGCGCTGGTGCTAGACAGTATCCAAAGTACAAAAAGATAAACTTTCTTATCTGAGAATAAAAAATCCGCCCTTATCAGGCGGATTTTTTATTCTTCTGGATAATTTATATATTTATCTGGCTCATTCCTGATTTGATCCAGCATAACCTCGATTAAATCACGTGGAAATCGATATTCCTTTGAGTTGTCTTCCTGCTCGACTGTCACATAATACATCAAAGCATCCCTTTTCACTTCAT
>DMSR01000032.1 GCA_003457145.1 Bacillus sp. (in: firmicutes) | reverse complement strand
AGGTCGTCCGTGCTGAAAGACTGATGCACGGTAAAACCTCGATGGTCTACCATGATGGGAAAACGATTTTTGAAGGTCTGGAGAACCCTTTTCCTGCAGCTAGATACCATTCGCTGATTGTTAAAAAGGAGAGCCTTCCTGATTGTCTTGAAGTCTCTGCCTGGACGGAGGAAGGGGAAATTATGGCTGTCCGTCATAAAACCCTGCCTGTCGAAGGGGTTCAGTTCCACCCTGAATCCATTCTGACCACTTCAGGTAAACAGTTGCTGAGGAATTTTATCGCCTTATATAAAAAGAAACCGGCAATTGCGGTAAAAGGAGAAGGCAATAACTAATGTATATTTATATCAATGGGCAGTATGCCAAGAAGGATGACGTGCGGATTTCCCCTTTCGACCATGGCTTTCTGTATGGACTGGGAGTCTTTGAGACATTCAGGATTTACAATGGTCATCCTTTCCTAATGGATGACCATTTAGAACGGCTGAATTCGGGCCTGCAGATATTAAATATCAAAGCAGCTTTTACCCGTGAAGAAGTAATGGGAATCCTGAATGGACTTTTAGCTAAAAACCGTTTAAACCATGCCTATATCCGCCTGAACGTCTCTGCTGGAAATGGTGAAATTGGACTGCAAACGGATAGCTATACAGCGCCGAATTTGATCGTATTTTCCAAACCGCTGCCCGCCCCCTCAAGAATGGGAGAGAAGCAGGCAGTGCTGCTCGAATTGAAGCGAAATACACCAGAGGGCGCTGCAAGGCTGAAGTCACACCATTACCTTAACAATGTCCTAGCCAAAAGAGAGATAGGCAGTGCTTCGGATACGGAAGGTGTTTTCTTGACAAAGGATGGCTTTTTATNNTATCTGAAGGGATCGTTTCAAATATCTTTTGGTATAAGAACGGAACCTTGTTCACACCCGATGTGGATACAGGCATTTTGGATGGCATAACGCGAAGGTTCATAATTATGCTTGCCCGTAAGGCTGGCCTCGAGGTTCGTGAAGGATTTTTCAAACTGGTCGAGGCGGAAGCTGCTGAGGAAATATTCTTCACGAATTCAATACAGGAAATCGTCCCGGTCACCACTTTTTGCGGGAAAAATTACCCGGGAAAAGAAGGACAGCTTGTTAAAGCCTTGCATCGGCATTATGAAGCCCATCGAGAAACACTTTGGAGCACCTATCAATTGGATGGAGGGCAAATGCATGATGAAGAATAGTCAAACATTGATCAAAGCAGGTTCTTATTCATTGGACTATACGAAAAAAACGTTGGTAATGGGAATTTTGAATGTTACCCCAGATTCGTTTTCGGATGGGGGCAAGTATAACCTTCTGGGAAATTCAGCTGCACATGCACGACAAATGGTCGAGGATGGTGCAGATATACTTGATATTGGTGGAGAATCAACGAGACCAGGCCATGAACAAATATCCGCTGCAGAGGAAATTGACCGTGTCGTCCCTGCAATTGAGGCGATAACAAAAGAAATAAATGTTCCAATCTCTATTGATACGTATAAATCGGAGGTTGCGAAAAGGGCTGTTGATTCGGGAGCGGTAATCATCAACGATATTTGGGGAGCCAAGGCTGACCCTGAAATTGCGGATGTAGCAGCCGAGACGGGAGTACCAATTATATTGATGCACAACCGGAAGGACAGAAATTATATTAATTTTATCCGGGATGTCCTCAATGACTTATATGAAAGCATTACGATAGCAAAAAAAGCAGGTGTCAATGACGACAAAATCATTTTAGACCCAGGCATCGGCTTTGCTAAGGACCTTGCAGAAAATCTGGAGATGATGCGTAATCTTGACACGCTTGTTTCCCTTGGCTATCCCATGCTTCTAGGCACATCGAAAAAATCGATGATCGGAAATGTGCTGAATCTTCCAGTTTCAGAAAGGATGGAAGGGACAGGGGCAACTGTATGCTTTGGAATCCAAAAGGGCTGTCAGATTGTCAGGATTCATGACGTGAAGGAAATGTCACGGATGGCAAAGATGATGGATGCGATGATGGGAAAGGGTGACTTCAGTGGATAAGATACATGTAAACCAAATGGAATTCTACGGGTACCATGGAGTGTTTCCTGAAGAAACGAAACTTGGCCAGCGCTTTGGCGTTGATTTGACAGTAGAAGTTGATTTGTCAAAAGCAGGGCACAGCGACAATCTCGAGGATTCAATCAATTATGCGGAATTGTATCAGGCATGCAAGGAAGTGGTTGAAGGTGAACCGTATAAATTGGTAGAGGCTGTTGCTGAAAGAATCGCAAGCATAATCCTGGGGCTTTTTCCTAGTGTGAATAAGTGCCATGTAAAAGTGATCAAGCCGGATCCACCCATTCCGGGTCACTACAAATCAGTTGCAGTCGAAATTACAAGGGGAAGATAACAGTGGAAAATCATGCATATATTGCACTGGGATCCAATATGGGTGACCGGTTTGGATATTTGAAAAAAGCAATACTGCTCCTTGAAGGCCATGAGAAAATCAAAGTGGTAAATACTTCATCGATTTTTGAAACAGACCCGGTAGGTTATACAGACCAAGATCAATTTTTAAACATGGCCATCCATGTTTTGACGAGTTTGAAACCATTGGAGCTTCTGGATGCGTGCCTTAGGGTGGAAGAAGAAACTGGAAGGAAAAGGGATATTCGTTGGGGTCCACGAACATTAGACCTTGACATTCTGCTGTATAATCATGAAAATATTGAAACAGAGAAGCTTACAATTCCGCACCCTCGGATGAGTGAACGGGCGTTTGTAATCCTTCCGCTGATTGAAATGAATCCAAACATCAAGCTCCCTGTAATGGAGGAGCCTCTAAAATCCTGTCTAAAAAGTATACCTGATAAAGAAGGAGTACGAATATGGA
>DMSR01000134.1:488-2503 GCA_003457145.1 Bacillus sp. (in: firmicutes) | reverse complement strand
GCAGCCTGATATTGGAATCCAGTAAACGGCTGCCTTGTTCGATCATCAACAGGCATGGTCGCTATAACCTTTCCCTTTTGAAGATCAGTAATTTCAATTCCAAGTGCTCCTAACAGTGTGTTGGTTAGTTCCATATTTTTTTACCTCCTGAGTTTAGCTGTAAGTGACGGCGAGAATGTGGAGAATCGATCTTTTTATTGGGTAGCAGCCTGATATTGGAATCCAGTATGAAATCAACTATTCTTGCCGTCTTTCTTTTAAAAGTGCACTTTCTTTACCAATAGCTTCTTTCTGTGCACTGACCTTATTTTTTTTTCTGCGAATAATAATAAATCCAACTGCAACAGCGGCTGCCAATAAAACTATGACAGACATTTCTTCACTATATTTCATGACTAATTTCATTTTATCTTCAAACAAATACCCTAACACAAACAAAATCAATACCCATACGAATGCGCCGCTATAGGCGAAAAATGCAAAAGTCCTATACGGAAGCCTGCTCGATCCATAAAGCAGCGGAATCAAATATCGTGCTCCCGGGACGAAGCAGCTTAACAATAGTGAAAAAGCATGATATGTTTCCATCATCTTCATGGATGATTCGATTTTAGCTGCAAACCTTTTTCGTTTTTCCAGGAATTCGATTATGCGTGTGCCAATCAATCTTCCAAGTGTATAAGTGGTCGTGAAGGCAGCCAATATGCCTATATAGGCAACAATGAAGGCAGCAACAGGATTCAGTGCCCCCATCGAGGAAGCAAGTCCGATGGTCATGAGTGTAACTTCATTAGGGACGGGAAAGACGAACAAACCAAACCAAAGCCATACAAATAATCCAAGGTAACTTTTTTCATCAATAATATTTATAACCAGATCAAGGTCCATAAGCTCCCCTCCCATCACTCCGACATCCATTTATTGCCCATTTATACATATATGTATATCATTTCTCTTTTCTTCTTCATTTCCCCTCTTTTTTACTTGCCTTCCCATAAACTTTGCTGCTTTTACTTTTCTAGTGACTTTACTAAAGATATACCCAACCGCCCGACTCCTGAAGCAGATTATTTCCTCCCGATTCCATCATACTGAACGGGTCCTATTCATAAATTTAAAGGAGTGCACATGCGGAATGCCATGATGAAATTACCTTTTCTCATTTTACCGGCCCAGCCATACATCTGAGAGTAGGAAAGGGGAGCAACAATGCATTATTTATTTTACTGTCAATATGGGCCTCAGAAAGATAGCGGCGTGCCGGATTACCGCCCCTACCCTGATGTAGATACTGCTATATTCATAAAATCGGCAGCCAAGGCAATGTCCCTCATGGATGATGCAAATCTGGTGATGGAAAGAATCAAATCATCGCAGTCATTTTCAAACGATTTAATGAGTGCTGCGCAACAGGCAAAACAAACGGAGGTAGAACGGCTCATACGATCCACCGGCATTAAGAAACCGCCAAAAATCACCTATAACCCAGACGGAATCACCTTGGACTTTCAGGAAGATTTCGAGGGTAAAGAGTGCTGCCATATCATTTTGAAATTGAGATGGCTGTAATTTTTTCAAGCAACGATGTAGGGCCATCGTCTACTAAACGATGGCCCTACATGATTTTTCATTTTAATAATAAAATGGGTATCCTCCATAAGGTGGATAGTATCCGTATCCGTATGGGTAAGGATAATAAGGTCTTGGTCGCGGATATAGCAACGCGCTTCCTACCAGACCACCAAGTAATCCACCAACAAATGGACCTCCCCAGAAGTAACGGCCGCCAAACCCGCCACCATAAAATGGCCTTCTTTGATTATACATTAAGCTACCTCCCTCATTTGTATGCCTACATTACTTCATATGCAAAAATGAGGGCGTGTGAGTGGGCATCTGTCCTTTAAACCACGAGAATTGTAAGAAAAAAGCCTAGTCCCACGAAAGGCGCTGCTCTTTCCAAGGATTTCCATACATATGATAGCCATTCTTTTCCCAAAATCCCGGGACGTTTT
>DMSR01000134.1:0-454 GCA_003457145.1 Bacillus sp. (in: firmicutes) | reverse complement strand
ATTCGCTGTCCAGCCTTCCTCTGCGTGGAGGATGACATATTTGGCATTTTCCAGTGGCTTGACCAATTTGCTCAACTCCAAAGCGGAAACACCTTCCCAAACATTATCAAGCTTTGACCAACCTGTTACACAATGTATGTCATTGCTCCAACTTTGTTGCGGCATTTCCATTAGGTCTTCAAAGCTGAGAATCATCTCCGTTTCTGCTAACCCAAACAGCTTCAAGTTCCACCCATCCAAATCAGGATAAACAGGCACATTCCCATAGTGAAGCACCGGAAATGCAGTCGTCACATTTTGGTTTGGCGGCACTCGGTCAGCAGGCCCCGTCTTACGCGGTTTTCCAAAATACAACTTGATCACCTCTTAACAGCTTTTTTTCCATACTAACGGAAACGACGATGGTTTGTAAAATAGCGCTGTATGAGGCATATGAATGATAACTGGATTAAGT
>DMSR01000015.1 GCA_003457145.1 Bacillus sp. (in: firmicutes) | reverse complement strand
AAAGTTTCTTGGGATATTACTGAACCATTGAGGACCCATTAGAGGTCCTTTTTGTTTTTACAATCAGAAATCAGCAGAGATTTACTTGTACTTAATAAAAGTTAACAATCTACCAAGAAGGATTAATAGTCACCTAACGTTCTCCTTTTATTTATTCTATGTAACAGTGACCGCAGGAACGTAAAAGAAGCTGTGAAGCAGTACGATGCCATCGATCTTACAGACGCTGAAGCTCAGGAAATCATCTCTGCCAAAAAGCTGATTTCGCCATCAACGAAGTAATCTCAAAACGTGCCCTTGAGGCTGGACAAGCACATCGCATACAGGTGTGGATGTTCCGATTTATGCCTTCGGACCTGGCTCTGACCTATTCGCCGGGTTTACACGAAAATACAGATTTTCCTGGCTTGATGGCAAAGGCAATGAAAGTTAAGTTCATTCCAACTAAATAATATGAATATATTAAAAAAGCCTTACCCGATTCAACAGCGGTTAAGGGTTTTTTGCTTGAAAAACTATGCAAGGTTTGCTGCCTTTGGAGCATGGGGACCCTATGCTTCTTTTTAGTTAAACATGGGGACAGTTCCAATTCCCCATGAATCTTAAATGTGTGGAGAATCAGGAACGGTTCTCTTGTCCATTCGGGAGTCGAAATAAAAGCTGAATGGTGCTTAAATAATCAAAGGGAAGCAAAATAATGCTTCCCTTTAAATTGGATTAGAGACATGCAGGTGGGATTTTTGCTGTAATTTAATAACCAGGAAACAGGGGTTTTCGGGACACAAGAACCGTCCCAAAGTCCCGCGATCTTCTGTCAATGGGAGATAAGTAATCGAGCTTATCTCTTTTTAATTTGCCTGAAAAGTTCAAATAAATGGCGAAATGTCCCTGTTAATTAGCGATAATGGGATAAGTGGCTAATTGCAAAGTCCGGATATTTTTCGGATTGCCGGGATTTCATGCGACGCGAGAAACGACCCATGTCGCAAAAAAAGTTATAAACTTTTAAAACTATTTTTCTTTTGATTACGAATATATGAGTGAAGGTACTTTCACAGAATGAGGACTGACATAATGACGGAACAAGCGTGGATTAGGAAGGTCCAGAGGAAAGGTGATGAACGGGCTGCGAATGAGCTGATGAAGTTCTATTACCAGCAAATTTATGCGTTTGTGTACAGGCAGACGTTTGATAAGGAGCTGTCTCTGGATTTGACACAGGAAATTTTCATAGGGATGCTGAAGTCGATTCATGGCTTTGATCCGGCCAGGGGTTCGTTCAAGTCGTGGCTGTATAGGATTGCGACGAATCATGTGGTGGATTACTTCAGGTCGCGGAGCTTCAAGTATGAGAGGATTGTGGATTCGATGGAGGAAGTGGAAGTGCTGGATCAGCATGATTTCACCTTGGAGCTTGAGTACAGGGAAGTGATAGAGAAGGCGAGCGTATTTGTGAATGAGCTTGATGCCTTCTCTCAACAGGTTATTCGCTTGAAGCTTTTTGCTGAACATACTTTTCAGGAGATTGCTAGTTTAATTGAGAAACCGGAATCATCAGTTAAGACGAGATATTATTCAGTGATGAAAAAATTAAAAGAATGGATGGAGGCTGAGCGCATTGAAAGATGACAAATGGTCTGTGGACTATCCGGATGANNAAATGATCGGCGAAATTCAAGCCATATTGTCAAAAGGCCTGATCAAACCAAAGCCTTTTCATGAGCATCTAATGGAGATGTATAGGCAGCTGGGGTTCAGGTATCTGTTCCGTGATGCAACGGAGGTTCTCTTCACAGTGCTGCTGGTTTCCTTTGCGATGGTGTTCGGCCTTTTCCAGGTCATGGACAGCGGGAAGGATGAGGGCGGGCTGTACTCTTATCTTTTTACAATGTCACCTATCCTTTACATGCTGATTGCGTCGATCTTTCTGGTGAATCTGCGTAATCGGGATACTTTTGCAGTAGAGATGACGTGCAAATATCATGTGTACCAGCTGGCGGCGTTCAGAATGCTTGTGTTCAGTATCCTGGCGGTGTTCTTGAACTTGGCCTATATCATGATTTTATTCATGTTTTATCAAAATTTCAGCATTGTTGAGGCGATGCTGATATCGGTCAGCTCATTAAGCCTTTTTTCCACGGGCTATTTATACATCATTCAAAAGGTGAAATTAAGGGTAACCTCTTATGCGGTGATGGCTGGCTGGCTGTTCGTGAACGCTGCGCTTGCTTATTTTAGCAAGGAGTTATATGTCGCTGTGTTGAGCCAGGTCCCGTTTTATGTGTATATCAGCGTGATAGCGGGCTGCCTGTATCTCTACGTACGCAGGTTAAAATATTTCATTACATTCCGTAATGTCGAAGGAGTCATGTAAATGTTAATCGTTCAAAATGTATCGAAGAACTTTGGCAAGTTCAATGCACTGAAGGATATTAATCTTGAATTTCGTAATGGTGTCTATGGACTGCTCGCGCCTAATGGTGCCGGGAAGACGACGCTGATCAAAATGCTCACCACTTTGCTGTTCCCGACAAGCGGCTCGATTTTATATAACGGCAAGGACATTATCAAGCTTGATGAAGAATACCGGGAGATTCTCGGCTTTCTTCCCCAGGAGTTTGGCTACTACAAGAATTATAGTCCGACAGCCTATTTGCTCTACCTGGCAGCCTTGAAAGGAATCGAGCGTCAGGCGGCGAAAGCGAGGGTGCAGGAGCTGCTGAAGCTGGTCGCGCTCGAT
>DMSR01000144.1 GCA_003457145.1 Bacillus sp. (in: firmicutes) | reverse complement strand
CTTCGAGTACATCCTTGAAAACTTGAGGGTCGGGCAGGCAGTTACCCAGCTCGACCCTCAAGTTTTCAAGGATGTACTCGAAGACCTTGAACGGATCCAGCATGAATTGTTCGATTGCGGTGGTGATTTAGCGAATATCACAAAATCACGCGAGCTGAAACTGACAAAGGAATCAGTTGATTACCTTGAAAAGAAAATTGATGAGCTGATTGTCGAAGCACCTGAGCTGGAGAAATTCATCCTGCCAGGCGGCGCACCTGCAGCTGCCTCCATCCATATCGCCCGGACAGTAACGAGAAGAGCGGAAAGGCTCGTTGTTTCCTTGCTGAAGGCTGACCCAGAAGTATCTGAAACAGCGCTGCAATATTTAAACAGACTGTCTGATTACTTTTTTGCGCTTGCACGAGTGATCAACTTCAGGGAAAATCTCAAGGATGTCGAATATGTGCGCAGTGCCAAGGTGTTCAGAGGCGGGAAGCGCAAGGAGGAAGGTCAGGGTGAAGAGTAGAAGGCTGACCCTGCTGGCGATGCTTGCCGCCCTTTCGGCAGTTGGTGCAGCGATCAAAATTCCAGCGATTGTAGGAAGTGTCGCTTTGGACTCTTTCCCCGCTTTGCTGGCGGGGGCGCTGTTCGGTGGACCAGCCGGTGCTGCAGCTGCAGGTGTTGGCCACTTGCTGTCTGCACTATTTAGCGGAATGCCCCTTGGACCGCTTCATGTTCTTATTGCGGCGGAGATGGCAATCCTCGTCTGCTTTTTTTCCTTTCTGTACAGAACTGGCAAGCACTGGCTGGCAGGAATCTTGTTTATAATAGGCAACAGCTTCGCCGCCCCTCTCCCTTTTCTATTTTTGATGGGTGAAGCATTTTATCTATCGATTGTGCCGTCGCTTCTGGCAGGATCTATTTTAAATACAGTAACCGCCATCCTAATCATTCCACGGATTGTAAGAGCGTTGGAGCATACCATTGAAGGCAAGACAACTTGAGAATTCGCAGGATGGAATAATAGATTAAGTGTTCAACTATCTGCTGGAATAAGAGCAATATATTGTTTCTAGGACGGAGGTATCGCATGCGAGATGTATTAACGATTCCATTTTCTGCAGAGGAAATGATCATTATTGCCAGTGACAATAGTGGCGCAATTGGAATGAAGGAGGGGGACTCGGTTCAAGTCTCCTATAAAACGGTTGGCTATTATTCTTTCAGGACCGCTGTCATGGAATGTATGTCTGCTGGAGGCCACCCGTTCGCTGTTATCCTTCAGAACTTTTGCGGAGAGGCCGCATGGGAACCGCTTCTGAAAGGAATCAATCAAGGGCTTGCTGAACTGGGTATTGACGATATTAACACCACTGGCAGCACTGAAAGCAATTTTGCTATGACCCAGTCAGCGGTTGGGATAACAGTGCTTGGGAAAAAGAAAAGCAGCACCGAACTCGATACGGAGCTGTCAAGGATCGCTGTTATCGGTTATCCGCTTGTAGGCGACGAGGTGATAGAAAGGGAACATCAGATTGCCCCTTTGAACATTTTTGCCGATTTTTGCGCCATTGAGAGTGTCGTTATCATGCCCGTTGGCTCAAAAGGAATCCTCCATGAACTTAATCAGCTGTTTCCAAAAGGGAATTTAACAGAAGCTAATCTGGACACAGATCTCGATTTGCAGAAATCCTCAGGACCGTCAACCTGTTTTATTGTTGCTTACCCATCAAGAATTCAATCAGAGCTAGCATGGATAGCCGGCCGCCATTTTCATGAAATCAGACGTTTGGAGTGAAACGATGCTTCATTTATATGTAATACGACATGGAGAAACAGAATGGAATGTCGAGAAAAGAAGTCAGGGTCGCCTCGATTCGGAGCTTACAGATAAAGGAAAGAACGATGCGCGTGCACTAGGGAAAAGATTAAAGGACATAGAATTCCAGCATATCATCACTTCACCAAGCAAGAGGACTATGGAAACAGCAAAGCTGGTTAAAGGCGATCGCCCAATTGCCTTGACCACAGATGACAGGCTGTTGGAAATCAATCTTGGAGCCTGGCAGGGGAAGACAGAGGATGAAATCAGAATGGCGTTCCCTGAAGAGTACCATTTATATTGGAATCAGCCCGAGGCCTACACAAGCCAGGAAGGCGAAAGCTTTTTAGAAGTACAGTTGCGTACAGAGACATTTCTTAATGAACTGGAACAGAATTTCACAGAGGGGAATGTGCTCGTTGTTACCCATGGAGTTGTGATCAAGACTTTATATCTCATTTGCCGGGGGGCATCAATACATGAAATTTGGCATCCTCCGTTCATTCATGGAACCAGCTTGACGACTGTTAATATCTCAGATGGAAAAAGAGAGTTGTTACTTGAAGGCTGCTCTGCCCACTGCACATAATGTATGTCCCCTCCAAACAAGAGGGGTTTTTTTGCCTTTTTTTAAGCTCTATCATAAAGTTTCTAATAAAAAGATAAAATCAGTTTTTACTATTTCAAGCGATTATCTTGATATCTGACATATTTAACCGTCTCTAGGTAGTAACTCATTGTACAGCAGCCTAGTGAATCGTTCATGTAAGCTGTCCAAGATTTGGATAATTCAGCTGATGTGGTTTTCAAATTTTTTTATTCCATACCCTCCATTTATTTTCCTTCCTAAAGTTCCCTAAATGAAGATCAAGAGCTGAATTTTCAAGTGTCATTTCCGCCAAAAAACTTAGGAACAAATTACCATTGGGAAATTTTTTGTAATTTAGGTTGTTGAAATCTTTCAGAAGAATTAAAATATTAAATAGAAGTTAACTTGATAAAGGCAAACCTGTTTAAAGGCAGGGACGCAAAGCCATAGGTCTAAGGTTTGTATGCAAACTATGATTGCTAGGCTGCCAAAAAAAGTGTATTAGGCATGACCAGGACACTTCATTTGGTGCTGGTTATGTCTTTTTTCTTATTTAAAAGGTTTAATGATGTCATTTTTTCACTGGATTGGGGATTTATATGGAACTAGTAATAAGTATTTCAACAACAAACGTAACCTTTTAGTCAGGTCTCTTATCATCCTTTTAACCATTCACTTGCTTCTCAATTCCCACGGTTTCATTCCTGCTGCGTTGAATCTTGGAATAGGCGTCCTGCTTATGTGGGCGACAGCTATAAAAAGGGACAAGTATCGTCACATTTTTTTAGCGCAATCCTTCATTTTCTTCATGTTTGCTGCAAGTCTGATGGATCTCACCTTTCTCTACTATTTGAGTTTTCTGTATCCACTGCTTTTCATTGTTGTATTTTTGCTTCCTAATCCATTTTATTTGAATGTCTATACCGTTTTTTCGGCTATTTTACTATTAAAATATAATACTGAAGGATTTGATTCATTCGAAGGGAATTTGATTGTATTGCTTGCGAATGGAATGGTCTATTCGGTCATGCTTTATTTGATTAAGAAACTTAGCCGTAAGAACGAAGAATTAAAAAAAGAGAAGGAAACAACTAAAACGATCCTCTCACTGATGCCAGAACCGGTTATTATCCATACAGTGGATGAAATCCTCTATACAAATCAAGAAGGAATCAAAATGGTGGGATTAGAGGATGAATCAGAAGTGTTAGGGAAGTCAGTTCTTGATTTTCTGCATAAAAATAATCATCGGACATACAAAGAGAAAGTTCCAGTCATTTTGGATGGTACCGAAATTGCCAGACATAATGAATACAAAGTCATTAAAACCACAGGGGAAATCATTGATATAGAATGCTCCTCTGTACCGATCAATTACGAAAAAACTCCGGCATTGATAACTGTCGTCCATGACGTCACTGTGAAAAACAGGGCTACGGATGAACTGATCCTAAATTCGGAAAAACTGAAGATTGTTGGTCAAATGGCTGCGGGAATCGCGCACGAATTGAAAAATCCTCTAACCTCTATAAAAGGCTTTATTCAGCTGATTCGGGACAATCAAGTGGGGAAGGATAAGGAATATGTCGATATCGTATTGACGGAAGTTGAACGCCTGAATGGGATTGTCAGTGAATTCTTATTTATGTCAAAGCCACAGATGATTCAATTTAAAAATGTAAATATTATTTCGTTAATGATTGTCGTATTGAAGCTTTTACAGCCACAGGCTGTCATGAACAATATCATCATTAAAAATGAATTTGATTTGAATGTGCCTCTCATCAAAGGAGACGAGAATCAAATTAAACAGGTATTAGTGAATTTAATCAAAAATGCAATTGAGGCTATGCCAACCGGTGGATACATATGTGTAGA
>DMSR01000556.1 GCA_003457145.1 Bacillus sp. (in: firmicutes) | reverse complement strand
TTGTCCATGAACCTTGGCTGTACCCAGGTTTTTATAGCCTTGGCTATGAAACGCCGATGATTGATGTTATGAAAGCGAACAAACAAGCGAAAATGAGATTTGAAAAAATGGACCCCACACCAACGACAGAAAGAATCGCTCGTCAAAAAAAGATTGATGGAGGGTCGGAACAGCTTTTTTTTGAATTTTAGTCTAAATGGATTCACCAGCCATTTTTATATCCTTGCTTCTTCCCCGTGAAAAAGGTCAAGGAAACACCTAACAGAGTGATAATTCCGCCAATTAAAGTAGTCATTGTCGGTACCTCTCCGAGCCATATCCAAGCAATGACGATTGATGCAGCAGGCGTGAGATATAATGAGCTTGCTGCTTCAGAAGCTCCCGATTCCGCAGTTACATAGGCTATCGCAAAATAAGCGATCACGGTTGGAAACAACCCAAGGTAAATGACACTCCATGTTACCGCTGCTGGAGCTTCTATCAGCTCTGACCCCAAGCCAGGTGCATAAATAAGCATGCATATTGCGCCGGCCCAAATCGTATAGGCTGTAAACGGAATTGACCCATACTTGTTTAAATACTTTTTTTGAAAAACAAAATAAAGTGACTCTGACAGTGACGCAATCAAAATCAATAAAACCCCGACTCCTAATTCAAAGTGCCCACCGGTACCAAATGAAATGAAAAAGATTCCAATGATGCTGACGAAAGCCCCAGCCCAGTACATCTTTCCTGTTTTTTCATGGAAAAACAGTTTCCCCAATAAACCAATGAAGAGTGGCGAGGTGGAGACAAGCAGGCTTGCAGCACCCGCACTGACTGTCTGCTCCCCAAAATTCAGCGCCGTCTGATAGACAGCAAAACCTAAAAAACCGAAAAGAAAAATGACTGGCAAATCTTTAATTTGCGGCATTTTCATTTTCGTGAATGCCGCATACAAAAACAGTGCAAGGGAGCCAACGAGGAGTCTTAATAATGAAAGGTGCTCTGGTGAATACGCTTCAAGTCCATGGCGGATTCCAGCGAATGCGGAACCCCAGAGGGTAATGATAAGGATATGGGCTGTTACTGATTTGCTGTTCAATTTAATCACCTCAATAAACCATCCAATTTAACCCTTTACCTGCTTATTTCTTTCAAATATAACTGGGTATTGATAAAATGTATCCATCCATTGAAAAAATAAAAAAACCAACCAATTTTTTAAATCAGTTGGCATGAGGGAATACGATGAAAGCACCGAAATATAAAGTGATAATTGACTATATAAAAGCTCAAATAACAAATGGAACATGGCCAGTAGGAAGTAGGCTGCCAAGCCAGCGTGAACTTGCGAAGCAATTTGGAGTGAACAGGAGCACAGTGATTACTGCTCTTGATGAATTGACCGCTGATGGATTAGTGAAGGGAAAGCCAGGGATGGGAACAGTGGTGATCAATAATACGTGGACGCTGATGCGTTCAGACACTCCTGTTAATTGGAATGAACAAGTGCAGCTTGGGTCTCATCAGGCAAGCATAGCAACTGTTCAAACGATAAATATTTCCGAAACGGACAAGGAATTAATCCAACTAAGCAAGGGCGAGCTCTCAAAGGAACTTTTTCCGCTCAATGAAATGAAGGCTGTGATTCAAAAGGTTGGAAATGACCTCACTCCATTTGGCTATGAGGATCCAAAAGGGAATCCTGGATTAAGGCAGGCAATCAGCGAATATTTGGGGGATAAAGGAATTCATACATCTCCTTCTTCTATACTGGTGGTATCTGGAGCACTGCAGGCTTTGCACCTGGTGTCAATTGGCCTATTGCAGAGAGAATCGACCGTGTTTCTTGAAAATCCTTCCTATTTATATTCATTGTCGACCTTCCAATCTGCGGGCTTAAGGCTTCAGGGCGTTGCGATGGATGAGGAAGGGGTTATGCCTAAAGGGATTGAAACATCACTTGCTGGGAAGAAATCAGTGCTATACTGCCATCCGACCTTCCAAAATCCGACTGGCACCCTGATGGGAACAAAGAGGAGGCTGGAGCTCTTGCAGTTTGCCGAAAGAGCACAGCTTCCAATTATTGAAGATGATGTTTATGGAGATTTATGGATTGATTCCCCCCCTCCGCTACCAATCAAATCTTATGATAGACATGGAAATGTATTGTATCTGGGAAGTTTGTCAAAAAGTCTTAATCCAGGATTGAGAATTGGCTGGATTGCCGGGCCTCAGCCAGTCATTGACCGACTGGCGGACTTGAAAATGCAGACGGACTATGGTTCAAGTTCTTTATCGCAAAAAGTAGCTGCAGAATGGCTTTCGAGCGGCTTATATGAAGAACATTTGCTAAATGTCAGAAAGCAATTGCACATCCGCAGGGAAATGGCACTTGCCGCTCTCCAGGCACATTTAGGGAATTATGGAGAATGGAATGTCCCTGCGGGCGGTTTCTTCATCTGGGTAAAGATGAACCCTGACATCTCGATATCAGATTTATATATAAGAGCTCTTGCGAAGGGGGTCCTAATTAATCCGGGACGTATTTATGCAACGCACAAAAATCAATATTTCCGGCTCTCTTTCGCAAATGCACCAACTGAAGAGATTGTTAAGGGAATATCCATTTTAAAATCACTTATTGAAGAATGTTAGATCAATAGAATTCTAACTATAATCCGACACCAAGGGGTATGATAAGGTATGAAATTAGTCTCATGGAATGTGAATGGAATCAGGGCTTGTACTGGAAAAGGCTTTCTGGATTATTTTAAATCGGCAGAGGCAGACCTTTTCTGCATCCAGGAAACGAAATTGCAGGAAGGCCAAATCAACCTTGAACTGGATGGCTATCATCAATTTTGGAATTATGCTGAGAAAAAGGGCTACTCTGGAACGGCCATTTTCTCGAAAGCAAAACCTTTGTCGGTTCAATATGGAATCGGGGCAGCTGAATATGACTGTGAAGGAAGGGCTATTACACTTGAATTTGATCGATTTTACCTTGTGAATGTCTATACCCCAAATTCTCAACGAGATTTAGCAAGACTCGACTACCGGCTTTCCTGGGAAGATAAGCTTCGTAAACACCTTTTGGTACTGGACGAAAATAAGCCGCTCATCCTCTGTGGTGATTTAAACGTTGCTCATGAAGCGATCGACTTGAAAAATCCGAAGCCAAACCGTGGCAATTCCGGCTTTACTGATGAGGAACGCGGCAAGATGACCGAGCTGTTAAGCAATGGATTTGTAGATTCATATCGCCATCTTTACCCTGACACTGAAGGAGTTTATACATGGTGGTCCTATATGAATAAGGTAAGAGAGCGGAATATTGGCTGGCGCATTGATTATTTTATCCTTTCCGAAAGGCTTGCTCCGTCAATCATTAATGCGGGGGTTGAATGTTTAGTAATGGGAAGTGACCATTGTCCGGTTACTCTCGAGCTTGAATAAAAGGTG
>DMSR01000292.1 GCA_003457145.1 Bacillus sp. (in: firmicutes) | reverse complement strand
CTTATTTGCATCGAAAATACGCATAATCGTGCTGGTGGTGCTGTAATACCTGCTGATAATATGAGAGATATTTATGAAATTGCTAAAGCGAATAAAATTCCGGTACATATTGATGGGGCGAGACTGTTTAATGCATCCGTAGCGGCAGGAGTCGATGTAAAGGAGTTTACGAAAAATAGTGATACCGTCCAGATTTGCCTGTCCAAGGGATTAGGAGCACCTGTAGGTTCTATTTTGGCAGGAAGTGCGGATTTCATCGTNNTAATTGCCGCTCCAGGGCTCATCGCCTTAACGAAAATGAAGGACAGGCTTGGTGAGGACCAGTGGAATGCAAGGGTCTTGGCAGATGGCATAGAATCAATAGAAGGCCTCAAGCTCGCAAGGCAGCCGGAGACGAATATAATTGTAGCGGATGTCGCCGAATTGAAAATAACATCAGATGTTTTTGTGGAAAGGCTTCGTGACGAAGGAGTCATCGCAGGAACGTTTGGAACAACCTATGTAAGGTTTGTTACGCATTATGATGTATCAGAGGATCAAATTCAAAANNAATGATAAGAAAAGCTGGATGTCCTTCATCCAGCTTTTCCTATGCCTTGTGAACACAGCATTATCTATACATTGTCCACATACCGATATCCTTGAAGCCAAGCCTTTTATAAATACTCCCTGCCTCAGGATTGTCATAAAACAGGCAAAGAATTTTTCCTTCACTCATGACATCCTGAAAAAGCTTTTGCATTACCGCAGTTGCCAGACCTTTCCGACGGTAATCATTGTGTGTGCATACGCCAACAATCATCGCTGAAACTGAGTTTTCTGCAGCGGTCGAGGCAGAGGCAACCATTTTTCCATCTTCCTCAATATAATAAGTTCTGCCGGTTCCAGTTTCGATTGCCTGCATAAGCATCTTACGGGCCTCAGGATTAGGAGCAAATTCTTCGATAGTCGATCTCAAGTTAATGATACGATCCATATCTGATTTAGTGGCAATTTTAATTTGCCGATCCGTTTCACCAATATGTTCGGCAGATGTACATTCTGCAAAATAAGTAACTTGTTTCTTGCCAAGCGCCAGACCTTTAATGCCTTCAAATTCAGCGACGATCTCCGTTTTACCAGAAAGAAAGATCTTCTCTTGATATCCTTTCATAATATCTGCAAAAGCAGGGATATCTATATTCTCTCCTTTGGTATACGGGATAAAAGAATTATGGAAACGCAAAAGTACTGCTTCTAATTCGCTATTGTCATTAAATTGCCCCCACAAATCCTGAAATTCAGTTTCATAGCCAAAAGCTTCAATATCTCCAATAATAAATAGATTGATTGAAGGCTCCTCGCTCAAAAATCCCATTACGATTGCATTGTCAGCCTCTTTAAGTTTTCTGATCATACCAATTTTCCCCTTTTATTAGCTTTTTAAAATCTTATTTTAAAACCAGACAATATTCAAGTGTTTTTTAAGTATTTCAGCGCGCAGTGGTTCCCACAGGTGAATACAGTAAAGGAAAATTTCAAAAGTGTGACTTGAACTCCTTCTTATTACAGCAAAATCGATAATTAGCCGTCGTCTATGAGTTGAAGAAAGGTACATATTTTACATTACAAGTGATGCTGATAAAAAAGTACTTGAACTTGATGAATCTTATAAGAAGAAGAGTATATTTGGGCAACTGACTGCTGAGATTTTCAAAAAAATTCGTTAAATGCCAGCAGGCAGGATAAAGAAGGAAAGTGGTTCCTTTCACAAAACTATTTTTCAGTACTAAGATTATTTCCAATGCTTGGAGGCAAGGTTAAAGTTACCCGATTTTTGCCAGCGATTTCGACAAAAAATCACAATTTCCCAACTAAAAAAAGATATGAATTTCCAGCTATAAGGCTGTCTTTTCCTTATGTACTTTTAAAAACAATCTACACTGGCGCAAATGTTAAACCCTCCTGATCGGGAATTATGAGATTCTTTCTAAATCAATTGGAAATTAATTAGGTAATCAACGTCCAAAACATGTGATTCTAAGAGAATATAACATTGATTTTTCCCAATAAAGAGGCATGAATTTATGTTGAAATATGCAGAAAATTTGAAATATACTTAACTGGCAGCCAGCTAGCTGCACTAAATTTTTAAAGGTGAGAGGAGCATAAGGATGAAGAAGAAAAGAATACTCGGCTCTGCAGTACTTAGTTTGGCAATGGGCGTTTCCATGTTCGCAACAGGGGCTTTTGGCGCAGGATCGTCTGAAAGTCACGATACTTATCGAGTGTTAATTCAGGGTCCGAGTTCCGAAAAAGCTAAAGCTAGAGAAAATTACGGCGAGCGCTGGGATTTTGGCAATGATGGTTTCACGACCGAGGTGAACGGAAAACAGTACCAGGCATTGTTGAATAATAAAAATATTGAGGTTAGCAGAGTAGAAGAACTGAAGGTTGAAGCCCGTGTGGAAGGTAACGGCAATGCAAAAGGAAAGGGAGATTATACCGCCCAGGCATCCTATCCATCCGATCAGACACCGTGGGGAATACAGGCAATCTATAACGACAATTACATCCAATATACAACAGGTGGAGACGGAATCAAAGTTGCCGTTCTCGATACAGGTATTAATAGAAACCATATTGATTTGACTGACAATGTGGAGCAATGTAAAGACTTCACACAATCGTATTCCTCACTGGTAAACGGCTCTTGTACAGACCGCCAGGGACATGGGACACACGTTGCTGGAACAGCTGTCGCTAACGGCGGGTATGATGGTGCAGGTGTGTATGGAGTTGCGCCGCAAGCAGAGCTTTGGGGTTATAAAGTCTTGGGCGATGACGGCTCTGGTTATTCTGATGACATTGCGGGTGCAATCCGCCATGCTGCAGATGAAGGTGTTCGTACCGGATCTAAGGTTGTCATCTCGATGTCACTTGGTTCAAGCGGGAAGGATAGCCTGATTTCAAACGCTGTAAGCTATGCCTATAGCAAAGGAGCATTGGTTGTTGCTGCAGCCGGAAACAGCGGTCCTTATGCTAATACTATTGGCTACCCTGGTGCTCTGACACAGGCCGTTGCTGTCGCATCTCTTGATAATACTTTTGTAAATGGAACACATAAGGTATCAGATTTCTCTTCACGCGGAAATCCTAACACGGATGGAGATTTCTACATTCAAGAAAAGGACGTAGAAGTAGCAGCACCAGGCGGCGGAATCTATTCAACTGCTGTAGATGGCAATTATACAACAATGAGCGGGACATCAATGGCCACACCACATATATCCGGTCTTGCTGCTAAGCTTTGGTCTTCAAACAAGTCTTGGAGTAATGCCCAAATTCGTTCCGAGCTTCAAAGGCGTGCAAAATTATATGATATCAAAGGTGGATCTGGTGCAGCTACTGGCGATGACTACGCTTCTGGCTTCGGCTTCCCACGAGTAAAATAATTAAACACAATAACTTTGCAAGCCATCCGGGTGTGATGAACCGGATGGCTTTACATTTTTATCAGAAGTATAGTAAAATCAAAATATATTTTTAGAAAATATAGAATTATAAAAAAATAGTTCTTTTGAACTGTTTAATTTTTCTCAATTGGTGGTAGATTAATAAGAAAACAGTAGGTGAATGTATGCAATTTGGACCTTTAATTAAATTTTACCGTACACAGCAAGGTTTAACCCAAAAGGAACTGGCTAATGGCATATGTTCCGTCCCGCATCTCAGCAAAATCGAAAGCAATTCAAAGGAAGCAAACCAGGAGACAATGGGTTTACTGCTGGAACGGCTGGGTGTCAATATCTCATCCATTTCACAAAATGAAGAACAGATCAAGCAGCTTGTAGCAGAGCTCAATGAGAAAATCGATTATTACTTAAATGATGAAGCCGACCAGGTAATGGAAAAACTTAGAGATTATGAGGGTATCATTCCTTTTACTACCAATCTACATACATATGAACTAACAAAATATAGGTACTTGATTTTCAAGGAAAAGTTACCAGAGGCAAGGATGCAATACGAACTTTTAAACAAACAGAAGAATATATTTTCCCAACCTCAGACATCTTTATTTCGCTACCTTTATGCGGTATGGTTATTAAAGAAGGGATTCTATAAAAAAGCCGACGAGCTATTGGATACCATCGGCAAGGATTCCAAAATTGAAATATCCGATGGAGAGCTCTTATATCATAGAGCTATAGCAAAGACGACACTGGAAGAGCCTGGATATGCTATCTATTATGGGAAGCTGGCTTTGCAGGAATTCACTGAAGACCATAATTTTAAAAGAATTCTCCATGTCTTGATGCTGCTTGGTATAAATTACACACATTCAAAAATATATGAAGAAGCGCTTGATTGCTTTAAGCATTTAATCAGGAATGCCGAACTTCTAAAGGAAAATCAACTTTTGCCTGAGATCTATCACAATATGGGATATTTACAAAAAAGGCTAAAAAACTACCAAGAAGCCATTTCATTCTTTGAAAAGAGTATATCACTTCAGTCAAATAATACTGCACACAACCTAATCACACTCTACTCAATCGGTGAAATTCATTTTGAACTTAAGAACACTGAAAAAGCAAAGGAAGCTTTCCAAGAAGTTTTTCTACTTTCAAAAGAGATGGATAACCGAAAATATAAAATACTTTCAAACTATTACTTAATGACTATTGATTCCCCAGAAAAGTCACTTGCCTATTCAGAAACAAAGGTAATTCCCTACCTGGAAGAAAGTGATGGTAAAAGTGAAGAACTAATTAGTTTTTACAAATTGCTGTCAAACCACTATCAAAATATTGGCCGGTTTGATCAAGCAGTAAAATATATTAAAAAAATCAATTAAATGGAGGAATGGACCATGAAAAAGAAGTTTGTTGCTTTACTTACGACTGGTGCTGTAGCTTTAGGAGTTTTAGTAGCACAATTGCCGCCAATCCTGCCTCCAATTTGATTTTATTTTAAAAAGGCCATAATGGCCTTTTTTTGTTTTATTCAAATATCTTGGACGTTACTCAATTTACTTGAATAAAAATTTTTTGTATTAAAAGAATTTTTTCAAAGAAACAATTCACATAACTAGATCAATATACCTAGTAAATTGTTTATATTCACAATAAGTTGGGAAATTTATCATTAAGAGTATCTACCCCCACAACCCCCATAAACTATACGAACTACTTTCACGAAGCCTGTCTTTTTAATAGGGTGGATGAACAAACAAAGGAGGTTCGGTATGGGAACGATGATTACGGATATTGATGAATTGTTGGACGATACAATAGAAATCGCAGAAGAACAAATAAGTTTTAAGCTGAGCCAATTTGAAATTGACCTATTGCTCGAAAATACCCGTCATTGGTAAGAAATATATAAATCCGCTCTAAATGGACTTTAGAGCGGATTTTTTTGTTTAGATAGTTTTTTTGTCACGGAAGAACATATGTACTATAATGAAGGAAAATGATAGCTTGGCAGGTGTTGGAATGGCTTATGAAGTAAAAATCCCGGTAAGGGCGCTTGCAGAGTATAGCTACAGAAGCGGCAGTATAGAATCTGGGTTTAGAACAGCCAGCACGTTCACTGAAGGGATTAAAATTCACCGGGACGTGCAAAAATCTTATCATGAAAACGATCAAAGTGAAGTTTTCCTTAAAACAGATATTCTATATGATGATATCCACTTTTTTATTGAGGGTCGATGCGATGGCCTGCTTTTTTCTGGGGAAACCGTTACCATAGATGAAATAAAGTCAACTTCTGTAAACCTTGAGTTCATTGACGAGGATACAAATCAAGTACACTGGGCTCAAGCAGAGTGTTATGCGTATATGTATATTGTGGAAAATGAATTGGGTAGCATTGATGTCCAGCTGACATATGTCCATAAAACATCTGGTGAAATCAAAAAATTTAAAAGGAAGAAGACGCTTGCGGAGTTAAAGCATCTGTTCTTACACCTTGTAACAACATATGCTCCCTATGCACGGCTGCAGAAGGAGCATGGGGGTGCGTGGGACGCTAGCATCAAAAAGCTTAATTTCCCTTTTGAAAAATACCGAAACGGCCAGCGACAGCTTGCAGGGTCTGTCTACAAAACCATTCTGGATGGCGGAACCCTTTTTGCAAGTGCTCCTACTGGAATAGGTAAGACGATATCAACTATTTTTCCCTCTGTGAAAGCAATTGGAGAAGGGCACTTAGAGAAACTCTTTTACCTGACAGCTAAGACTACTACCAGGCAAACTGGAGAGGAAGCTTTTCAGCTTATGGCTGCCAAGGGACTGCACATGAAAGTAGTGAGTATTACTGCGAAGGACAAGGTATGTTTTACAGAAGAAGGGGCCTGCAGCAAGGATTCCTGCGAATTTGCAGATGGTTATTATG
>DMSR01000403.1 GCA_003457145.1 Bacillus sp. (in: firmicutes) | reverse complement strand
AACGCTTTATGTAATCCCGCATGTTCTTCCTCCTTAACTTTTGTACTCCTTTTCCATCCCTATGACAGCCTGTACGAATTTAGAACTTAGTCGGCTGGAAAAGCAGCAGCTAAAAAAGCACATTCGTTATATTTGGCGGTAAATGGATTTTTTATTCACAAGCAAGAATTTCACACCCTTTATGCACGAAAAAAGAAGAAAGACCTGTTGGCCTTTCTTCTTCTATTCGATGTCTTTCTTATTTGGTGCTAGCGGTACATTGATTGGCAAATTCAAATTGAATGGTCCCAGTTGTTTCGTGCCTCCATTCTCAATTTTCACCGCTTCATAGCCAAAATCTTTTGCAGTCAAAAGGATGGCTTCAAGATTAAGGAGAAATTCTTCGGTTAATGCCTCATTATGCTTCAGGGTTATTATCACTGTCGAATCAGTTTCTCCAGAAATTTCCATTTTCCATTTATCTGGAATTGAAGCTTCTGTCCCTTCATATCGATTTCCAGATTTCATTTTCTCGAAAGCCTCTTCGAGTTTGCTGAACTCTTCCTGAGTTGGAACCAGGTAGATATGATTATTATCTGTTTGATATATCAAGAAGGCCCGATTCTGTTTAAGAGAAATTTTCTTATCTTTTAATATAGTTCCATGACCGAAGTCAATCCCTTCTTGTCCTCCAGTCTCAAATCTAATCATACCCAGGCCCTGTCCTCCAAAGTTAAGATCAACAGATTTAAGGAAATTGGGGCCATTAGTACTTCCATGTTGGTAGGCATGACCCTCTTCAACCTTGAACAACAAATCATTTGTATCTTCAGAGTAGGACAATGATCCTTCGAATGGGTAATATTCGCTTAAACCCCATTCATCCTCTCTAAGCATTGGCATCGTTTCCGTAAAGGTGTCAAACCATGTTTTCCCTTCCGATTTTGGGATTGTAACGGTGACTGGAACAAGCATCTGGACATTTTCGTCAGGAGTTGCATATGTTAATATTTGTTGATTTCCAGCTTCCACTTCTTCAGCATACAGAGCTGTCAAGCCGCCATAAGAGTTTTCTTCATTCATGGCAAGGAAATTCTCCGATTTCTGTTTGCTGCTATCATTCAAATCCATATTCAAACTGCTTTTTGCCGTATCTGCACTCTCCTCGACAGCCTTTTTCTCGCTGGCGGAATCCATCTCCATGGGGGACTCCGATGATGATTTGCTATCCAGGCTGAAGTCTGCAGACTGGTTCCGATCCAGGAATCCTGATGAAAGTATAAACGCGAGCATCAATACTGCTGCAGTTGCAACACTAGGGACAATCCATGCAGGCAACCTTCGTTTTTCGACCCGATGGGCAATGTTTTGATAGATGTCACGAGGGTCGCGATGATCTTTTACCTTTGGCATTTGACGGAGTATATCTTCTAGCTGCTTATCGCTTAACTGTGACTTTTTCACTGGCCATCCCTTCCTTTTCGATCATTTCTTCCATAAGCTTTTTCAGGTTCTTCAGAGCACGGTGCTGGGTTGTCTTCACCTTGCTTTCTGTCCACGATAAAGCTTCGGCGGTTTCTGTGATCGTTAATTCATGTATATAGCGCATGATGATGACCATTCTCTGGTCAACAGTACATTGATCAAGACACCTGTACATCATATGGACTTCTTCTTTTTGTAAAGCCATCTCTTCCGGGATCGGCTGGTCGTCCTTCACTTGACGAGCTGACATATCAAAAGATTCCAGTAATCGCTGCTTCCAGCCCTTTTGCTTTCGAAAATGGTCGATCGCCACATTCTTTGCAATCGAAAACAACCATGTTTTTTCACTACTTTTTCCCTCAAATCGGTCATAGGCCTTCAGGACACGAATATACACTTCCTGAACGAGGTCCTCAGCTTGTTCCTTGCTTTTAACCATATAAAATAAAAATTGAAAAACGTCATGATGATATTTATTATATAATTCATCAAAAACGGAGTTCATCGGTCGCTTCGCCTCCGTGTTCATAATATTAGTCGGTATGTATGTACTGAAAGTTTCATAATAACTATATTATTTTTAGACTGGGAATGAAAGGATTTTTTGTAATGTTATGAATATCTGCATGGATTCATCAGCCCTGTTGATTCAGTTTCTGCCCTCACTCTTCGCGAGCCGGGCTGGAGAGTTCGCTGCCTTTGATGACAACAGGAGTAACCCCCCTCTTATGATTGTTTCCGATCAGATCCCCATACAGGAATCGGGTACCTTCTCCTTAAAGTGACAGGGTATAGTGAAATCTGCAAACTTTTAACTTCGCCTTATAGAATAGAGTCTTGGTAAGATAAAAGGCCCATCCCGAATATAGGATGGACCTTAACAAAGACTTTTTATAACCAGTAATGTTCCTTGTGAATCAAGAATAGTCGGCAAGTTATCCTAATTTACTCAATATTTCGAGGGATATAAAAGGAAAATGTCGTACCTTGTCCAAGTTTGCTCTTAACCGAGATATTCCCGCGATGGGCATCGATGATATTCTTAGCAATCGCAAGCCCCAGTCCAGTCCCAGACCTTCCTCTTGTCCTCGATTTATCTGCCTTATAGAATCTTTCGAACAGGAACGGAAGGTCTTCCTCTGGAATCCCAGGTCCCTGATCGCTTACCTCAATGTATAAACCTCGTTCGTCAGTTCTTCCGCTAATCAAAATTGCTGCAGAAGCCGATTCAGGTACATGTCTAATTGCATTATCAATCAAGTTAGTCAGTACTTGTTCGATTCGGTCTGGATCAAACCGGAAGAACTGTTCATCCGTTTCAAACTGTACTGACAGGTCGATTTCTTTCTCCTTTGCCATTCCGTGGAACTTACGGATGATCCTATTAAGGTATGGTTCAACTTCGATTGATTCTACAGATAGAAGAATATGTCCTGCCTCCATCCGCGCCAGATCCAGCAGCTCATTTACAAGTCTGCCCATCCTTAAAGATTCATCATAAATG
>DMSR01000345.1 GCA_003457145.1 Bacillus sp. (in: firmicutes) | reverse complement strand
AAATTTGGAAAGCGTGTTTCTTCATCTTACAGGCCGCAGCGTAAGGGATTAAGGAGGTTGAGGAATATGGGTTTTTGGTGGGTTGCACTTAAAGATGGCCTAATAATAGGTCGTGATCGCAAGGCATTGCTTACGCTTGTTTTCATGCCGATTTTGCTTATTGGCATCCTTGGCGCGGCATTCGGCAATATGATGGGGGATAAAGAAGCTTCCATAAAAAAGTTCAAAGTTGGAGTGTCCAACCTTGACGAAGGTGATTTAGGTTCTATACTGGAAAAAGACATTTTTATTAACGGTCTACCCGATCTGCTGTCAGCAAAACCGATGAATGAAGAAGAAATGAACAAAGAGCTTATAAAGCAAAACATTTCTGTAGGACTTATCCTTCCATCCGATTTTTCAGAAGCAATTGCCTCAGGCGAAAAACTGAATCTGTCAATTGTTTCAATACCTTCTGCAACCATCCCAGCGGTGATTACCGAAAATATCGTCCACCAATTTGCCCAATCAGCAGCAGTTAGCGTAATCGGTATGCAGCTTGCCGCAAAGGGTGCTGCCATTGAAGAGGGTGACAATCAATCTTTGGGTGAAGCAGCTTCTGTGCTGGATTCTTTCAATCTAATAAAAGAGGTAGCCGTGAAACAGAACCAAACTCCAGTAAGTTCTTTTCAATATTATGCAGCGGGTATGGGTGTCATGTTCCTGTTGATGACTGTTGTAACCGGTGTTGGCGCTATGATCGAGGAAAAGGAGCAGGAAGTATATAGTCGCCTGCTAATTTCTAAATTGACTAATGGAAATTATTTGCTTGGGAAATTTCTTGGACTTCTTTTTATATCTTCAATTCAGTTCCTCGTTATTATATTGGGCACCAGTCTTTTCTATGGTGTAAATTGGGGAGATTCTGTAACAGGTGTCTTTTTAGTCGGACTCTCGTTTGTTTTCGGTGTATGCGGACTTGGTGTGCTGCTAGGCTCATTGGCAAAAACAGAGAAATCCTTTTCCGTCGCTGGTATGCTTGCCGTCCAAATTATGGCTGCTGTTGGAGGAAGTATGGTTCCATTGTATGTATTTCCTGATTGGATGAACGAAATCGTCAAAGTCTTGCCAAATGCGCTGGCACTCCAAACGTTCCTTGAATTGATGTCAGGAGGCATTATTGCGGAAGTAGTTTTTGAGGCCGCGATTTTAATAGCGATTGGGTCCGCTTCCCTGATAGCGGCCTGGATTGCTCTTTCAGTACAAAGGAGGGGATCCAATGCATAAAGTTCTCGCCATCGCCTGGCTCCATTTGAAGTCGCAACTTACATCCCCGGCGGCGATTGTACTTTTGTTCGTCATGCCAATCATGTTCAGTGTCATCTTTGGCGGAATTGGTTCTGGTGATTCGGTGAAAAACAAACCACTTGTCCTCATTGTCGGTGCTCAGAATGAAGTGTATAAACAGACAATCAGGCTATTGTCTGCGAATGAACAGTTCACTTGGGAAGAATCTGATGAAGCTGCAGCAAGGGATCGTGTTCTGAATCAAGAGGCAATAGCTGCTGTTAAGATAGCAGATAACATTCTTGATCATCTTGAAAAAGAGGAGCACTTATTTGAAATGATCGTCCAGCGAAAAACACAGGAATATGCAACATTAAACCGGTATGTGGACGGGGTTGGAAGGACTCTTGCTCAGGCTGCCCTATTTTCTGCAGGAATGGACGAAGGCTCTTACCAAATCCTTTTGGGGAAAGCTGCTGAACGGGATCCCATCATCACCAGTCAGAAAGTCATCCAGAAGGAAAGTTCAAATTCAGGGGCTGTCAGTTTGCTGTCTGTTGGTTTTACAATCATGTTCATGATGTTTGGAATTTCAGGTGCGGCCTCGACAATCCTTGATGAAAGAGTTGGCGGAACATGGCAGCGCCTGCTAACCTCACCAACAACCAAAATCCAAGTGATGACAGGATACTTACTATCTTATTTTTTGATGGGGTGGATCCAGTTATCCGTTTTGATGGTGGCAATGGAGCTTATTTATGGGGCAACGTGGGGAAATCTACTATATTTCATCCCGTTTGCAACCTTGGTAATCATTACAATTGTNNAAAACGCGACAGCAGGCAGGAGCAGTTAGCACGGTAGTAATTGTCAGCACCTGCATGCTCGGAGGGGTGTATTGGCCGCTGGATATCGTTCCTGAATTCATGCAGCAGCTTGCGAAGGGTGTCCCCCAAAACTGGATGATTATCGGCTTTCGGGAAATAATCAGCGGAAGCCTGTATACTCCTGCAATTCAAAAAGCAGTGCTAGTCCTGATTGGATTCAGCTTCCTTTTCTTTGCGATTGGATTGAAAAAAATTAAATTTGATTANNGAGATGCTCATAATACAAAAAACCAAAATAATCGTAAATTCCAAAAGCCGATTTTCACTGTCAAGTATGCAAGCAACTAAGTTTTAGAATAGAGCTTTTGTTAATTAATTGCCAGTCCGGGTTCGGGCTGGTAATTCTTTTTAAGGGGATTCTATCGAAAATTAACTCTTGTCGAGTTATAATAGATATTTAGAGTAGAGATCGAATCAATGAGAATTTTGGAGGATAATATGGCTACATATACCCCTATGATAAAGCAATACTTGCAAGTTAAGGC
>DMSR01000018.1 GCA_003457145.1 Bacillus sp. (in: firmicutes) | reverse complement strand
GTATTTGGTGCCTTGGCTGCTGCCCTTGCCGCTCTTTATATCCCAGGTCCGGGCATCGTGAAAATTCTATCTGCCCTTGCAGCCGGCATGATCGGAGGCGGACTATGGGCACTTCTTGCAGCATGGATGGAAGCAAAATTCAAGGTTCAGTTATTGATTTCTACGCTTCTATTAAACTACGTCGCCGTCTTGTTTGCGGGTTATTTAGTGGCTGAACCCTTTCAGGATAGAACAGGATCGGCTGCCCTTGCCCAGACACTAATGGTGGATCAGGCTGCGTGGCTTCCTAAGTTATTTACCGGAATGAGTGTCCACCTTGGTTTTATCTTGGCAATTGTTTGTGCAGTGATCCTTTATTTTATCCTTAAGTTCACATCGGCTGGGTATGAAATCCGCATGCTTGGATATAACCCATTCTTCGCGGAATACGGTGGAGTCAATAAGACGAAGGTGCTTTTTTTCAGTATGTTCTTCAGCGGGGGAATAGCCGGGCTAGCTGGAAGCGCTGAGGTCCTTGGGTCACAGTACCGATATGTTGAAGGTGCTCTGACAGTGCCAGGGTTCGCATGGACCGGCTTGATGGCAGCTTTGTTGGCAAACTCAAATCCAATTGGGACGGCAGTCGCAGCTATATTGCTTGCAGCTCTGCAGACAGGGGCGATGGGCATGGAGCGAAACACTGAAGTGCCGTTAGAGATTGCCAGTGTGATACAAGGCGTTTTAATTCTATTCATCACAGCTAAGTTCTCCTTCAGCTGGTGGAATCTTAGAAGGAAAGCAGGTGCAGTAAATGGATCTGTTTGATTACTCCCTTTTTGCTTCAGCGATCCGAATGGTCAGCCCTATTTTGCTTGCAGCACTGGGTGGTGCATTATGTGCAAGAGTTGGTATATTTAATGTTGGACTCGAAGGTTTAGTGCTTGCAGGAGCTTTTTCAGCAATTGTCGGCAATCATTACAGCGACAATGTTTTTGTTGCGGTGATATGCGGGGCAGCAGGAGCAGTCCTGATCTCGCTTCTTTTTGGAATTGTGACGATTAAATTTCAGGCAAACGCCATAGTGGCCGGCCTGGCCATCAATTTTCTTGCTCTGGGACTTACAACATTTTTATTGAGGGCGCTTTTTAATGTAAAAGGAGCCTATTATGACAAAAACATGGAGGGACTTCCTAAGTGGGATCTTCCTGTGGTAGAACATATTCCGGTTCTTGGAAAACTTTTATCTGGACACTCGCCTCTAGTATATTTAGCTTTTCTTGCGGCAATCCTCCTTTTCATTTTTCTATACAGAACGGTTGCTGGATTCCGTCTCCTGGCAGTAGGTAAAAATTTATCCGCATCCAGGAGCATGGGGTTAAAGGTAACTGCGATTCAATATGGTGCGGTTTTAATGAGCGGTGTTTTATGCGGATTGGCGGGAGCACAGCTTTCCTTAGNNGCTCGGACAATCACATCCAATCGGGATTCTTGGCTCAAGTCTATTATTTGGGCTTATGGATGCACTCAGCGTCAGGCTTCAGGGATTCTCAATACCGACGCATTTCACATCCATGCTCCCATATTTAATCACGATCATTGCAATGTTTTTTTTGAAGGACAAAGGTGCAGATTCACAGCTGACTGGACAGCAAAGTACGAGATAGGAGGGGGACAGGATGAGTTTGAATAAAGCAGACAGAATCAAGCGAACAAGAGTCCCTGCGGCCGATCCAGCTCTCGAAAAAAGACTTCCGCGCGGGCAGGCGCTGACAGAACGTTTCCCAATCCTGCACGAAGGAGAAGTGCCGGCTTATGATTTGGAAAAATGGGATTTAAAAGTGTTTGGCGCGGTTGATCAGGAAGTGACCGTCACGTACGAGCGATTAATGAAAATGCCGCAAACATCAGTAACAGTCGATATCCATTGTGTAACTCGCTGGTCCCGTTTTGATAATACGTTTACAGGGGTTAAATTCAGTGATTTTTTAAAGGAACTAAACGTTAAGCCAGACAGTAAATACGTCATGCTCCATGCTGATCCGGATTATACCGCGAATCTTAAGCTAAGTGATTTGGATCGGGAAGATGTTCTTTTGGCGCATTCTTTTGAAGGCAAGCCTCTGACGGAAAAGCATGGATGGCCGTTAAGACTCGTTGTGCCACATCTGTATTTCTGGAAAAGCGTTAAATGGATTCGGGGAATTGAATTTATCGATGAAAATAAGCCAGGCTTTTGGGAGCAAAATGGGTTCCATATAAATGGGGACCCATTCAAAGAGGAACGGTTCTCAGGTGAGGATTTGCCTATTCCCGAGGACGAATGGGAGAGAAAAGACTTTGACTAAACAGCTGACGAATTTAAAAGTAGATCCAGAAAGACTGCCTGAGCGTGTGATAGTCTGCGGTGATCCCAATCGCGCGAAAAAAATTGCGTCACTGCTTACGGGATATAGCTTATTGGCTGAAAACCGTGAATACCACAGTTACATAGGGCAGTGGAATGGACAGGATGTAGCGGTTGTAAGCCACGGTGTTGGAGCACCGGGTGCCGCGGTCTGTTTTGAAGAACTGATCATGGGCGGAGCAAAGTATATCAT
>DMSR01000415.1 GCA_003457145.1 Bacillus sp. (in: firmicutes) | reverse complement strand
TTTTTCCTTCGGAAATTTCTTCAGGTCATCGGGAGTATTGATTTGTGCGAGTAGTTCTCCGGGAGTGATTTGCATTTTCTGAAGTCTAGGTGTCAGTAAGGATTAACAGAAAGCAGAATAGTTTGTTTCACTTGCTTATTAAGTTAAGCAGAAAGACGGTTTTGCTTTATATCCCTACCCCTCCGATAAATTTAGCGTATTTGAATATCTTTGGCAGATAGTCCGCAAAATTAACCAATAATATTACAATCCGGTGAGTTTCGAGATCAAANNATATTTACGACATCCCGATCTCCAAGATTACCAATGACTTTCTTGAGTATATTCACCAGTTGGAAAAAATGGAGATTGAGGTTGCCAGCGTTTATATCCTCTTTGTAGCCACGCTGATGAAAATCAAATCACGGATGCTGCTGCCCCGGCCTGAGCTCAATGAAAAAGGGGAAGAAGTAGATCCGAGGGAAGAACTCATCAGGAACCTCTTGGAGTACAAAAAATACAAGTCTGTAATTGAAGAAATGGCTCAAATGGAGTCCCTCCGACTCTCAAAGGAAAAACGAGGGAATCTCGCAAAAGAACTTTTAGAACTAAGCAAAAATGAAGACGTTGAAGCTGAGATGCAACATGTTGATCTCTACAAGTTGCTCAAGGTTTTCCAAAAATGTATGGCAAGACTTGCCTCCAGAGTTGACGAAACAAAACATACTGTAATTCAGTACCCTTATACCATTGAGCAGCAAAAAGACTTTGTTTTGGAAAAAATAAGTTTTAAAAAACAAGTACCTTTTGAGGAGTTCATCCAATTCAACCCAGAAAAAATCTTTGTGATTTATACCTTCTTAGCGATCCTAGAGCTTCTTCAACTTTCCCTGGTCACGATTATCATCGGTGATGGGTATAATAATTTTTGGGTAGAAAAGACTGAGCCAATAGCTGCAGCCTAAGTATGAAGCTGGACAACAAGAAGATCTTTAAAACATTAAACCCAAATAAAGTCTGGGTACCCATCATCATAGGACTTGGGATAGTCTTTGCGATGTTTTACCTCGACCCCTCGATTACAGCCGAATCACTCAAAGGGGTATTTGATGCCTCGATTCCTTGGTTGTTTTTTGCCATTCTGGTATTGTTTTTTAGAGACTTCGGGTATGTATATCGGATTCGGGAAATTACAGATCGTCAACTCACTTGGACACGGGCGATCTATGTCATAATCCTCTGGGAATTTGCCTCTGCAGTGACTCCTTCGGTAGTAGGAGGAACTGCCGTAGCGATGTTTATTCTCAACAAAGAAGGAATCAAAATGGGGAAGGCCATTGCTTTTGTGATGGTAACGGCAATTTTGGATAATCTTTTCTTTGTCATCGGAGCTCCGATTATCCTTTATTTCGCCAAAGGGAACATTTTTCCCGACAGCAAGCTGCTTGAAACCCAAATGGAAAATAGCCTTCAGGCCATTTTTTGGATCAGCTACAGCCTTTATGCATCCTACAGTTTGGTGATGGCGGCTGCACTTTTCTATCGCCCGAGAGTTTTCAAATGGGTTTTGATCAAAATTTTCAGTATCAAATTCCTTCGAAAATGGAAACATGATGCACAGGAATATGGCAATCAGATCATCGAGGCTTCACGGGAGCTTAGAGGAAAAAAAATGAAATACTGGCTACCCATAGCCGGTGCCACGGTATTTATCTGGACCTCCAGATATTTGATGCTGAATGCACTGATTTCAGCATTTGTTCCTTTATCATTCGAACAAGAGATTATCGTTTTTGCAAGACAGGTGATTATGTGGATCGTCATGATGATATCCCCAACTCCAGGGAGCAGCGGCACGGCGGAGTTCTTCTATGCACAATTCTTCACCCAGTTTCTGGGAGGTTATACCTTTGTGACAAGCATTGTCTGGAGGTTGTTTTCCTACTACCCGTATTTGATTTTAGGAGCGATTTTTCTTCCACGATGGATACGGCAAGTCTTTTTCAAAAAGAAACCAGGAGGAGAGGAATAATATGCTCAGCTCGCTATCCATAACGCAACTGGAAGAATTGACGGGAGGAAAAGCTCAGGGGAAAGAATTTTCCGGGTTGATTACTCAGATCAGCATCGACTCAAGGCAGATTATCCAACCGGATCAATGTCTTTTCGTCGCCTTGAGAGGAGTCAAAGCTGATGGAGCGGATTTTATCCCAACGCTGATTCAAGCCGGTCTTCGTGTATTTCTCGNNTATAAAACCTGTCGTTGGAATCACGGGAAGCAATGGAAAAACAATTGTGAAAGAATGGCTTGGGCAGGTATTAAGCCAAAGCTTTACGGTTGCCAAAAGCCCAAAAAGCTATAACTCCCAAGTTGGCGTCCCACTTTCGATTTTTGGGATTCAGGCTTATCATCAAGTCGCCATCCTTGAAGCGGGAGTTTCCAAACTAGGTGAAATGCCCACGCTATCGGCAATGATCAGCCCGAATTTGGGGATATTCACCAATATCGGGACGGCGCATGAGGAAGGGTTTTCAAGTATCGAAGAAAAAATAAAGGAGAAACTNNCTGATAGGCTGATTTCATGGTCAACCCAAGCAGGCGCCGACTTTGTAGTATCTACCAAAAAACAGGAAACTCAGGCTAAAATTATCCTTATAAAACCTGACCTGAACACCTTTACTTTCCAGGTTCCATTCACAGATACCGCCTCCATCGAAAACATCACACATGTCATTGTTGCAGCGCTGACATTAGGGCAAGAGATTCCCTCCATACAGGAAGGGCTCAACCACCTCAAGCCCGTGGACATGCGACTCACACTTAAACCAGGGCTGAATGATTCACTGATCATCGATGACACGTATAATAATGACATCGCCGGTCTTAAAGTTGCGCTTGAATTTCTAAGCCAACAACGACCCAAACGTCGAAAAATCCTG
>DMSR01000232.1 GCA_003457145.1 Bacillus sp. (in: firmicutes) | reverse complement strand
AGGCATGAATTGATAACACATATGCTTAAAGCTGACCCGAGAACTTGGTTTACCTTCTATCAACAATCATTGAATTTTTCGTGCTTGGATCGTCTAAAGGAATTGAGGTTACCTCTGCTGCTCATATACGGTTCAAGAGATTTTATTAATCAGCATATAAGGGCCTACAAAAAAAATGTACCTAATTATCAATCAGTTATCATTCAGGGGGTTTCACATCAAGTACCTGTAAAAAAATGGAAGGAAATCAATCGAGCAGTAGTGGATTTTCTTGAGGAACGCGTCATTGCAGAATAATAAAAAAAACGCATTGGCAATTACGCCAATGCGTTTTCATGCTCGCTCTTTGTCTGGCTTGATCGCAATAAAGGTAGCTAAAGCGGCAGCAATACTCATGGCCGTCAATAAAATAAAAATGGTCTTTACAGAATGGTTCATCAAAATAGCGATGACGGGAGGACCTGCTGCGACCCCTATAAATCTCATCGAACTATAGATGGAGGTGATTGTCCCTCGTTCTTCCTTCTCAATACTCTCAGTTATAAGGGCATCAAGAGGAGGAAGGCTTGATCCAATACCGATACCCGCGACCATAAACATTCCAATGATAAACCATAATTCCTTCGAAAAGCTTAGAAGTGCGATCGATATGCCTAGAAGGACTAAACTCGTGAACGTAATCCATTTCATCAGAACCATATTCTTTTTTATGACCTTTCCTGTTATGAAGGATGAAAGGCAGAGCGCACCAAGAGGGATAGCAAGAACAAGGCCTTTTTTCAAATCCTTGATGCCATATTCATTTTCCAGGATATCTGAAAGGTAGAATAGTATCCCGAACAGGACGAACATGACAATGACTCCAATAAAGAAAATGGCGTACAGCCACCTGCCATTTTCGGTGAATATCANNTCCTTGAAAGGCAAAGGTTTTTCTTTCTTTTTCGGGCTTTTGACAAGAAAAATCATCATCAAAATGGAAATAGAGCAAAAGACTGGTATAGAGAAAAACGGCAGGAACCATATAAATCCTGCAAGAAACGATCCTAAAACAGGGCTAAGCACCTTGCCTAGTGTATTAGAGGTCTCTATTTCTCCGAGAGCTCCACTAACCTCATCTTCATTTTTAAACATATCACCTACCAACGGCAAGACTATTGGGAATGCTCCTGCAGCACCGACACCCTGCAATGCCCTGCCAACAAGCACAATCCAGTATCCATCATTCATTTTCCATGAAGCCCATCCTGATATTATACCGCCAATTCCAGTAATGATCAGGCTTGGAATGATTACTTTTTTTCTGCCTATATGGTCTGACAGGTAACCTGCGATTGGAATCAAAAAGATAGCGACAATGGAATATACAGTAATAATCATGCTTGATTGAAAGGCTGAAATACCCATCTTCTTTTCCATGACCGGCAATACAGGAATAAGCATTGAATTCCCTAGGGTCATGACAAGTGGTATAGATGCGATTGAAATGATCGCCCACTTCTGGCTCTGGTTGTCCTGTTCTTTGTTGTCCTGATTTCCTTTAGATTTAGTAAACAAGTTTTCAATGTAATTCATGTCCTAAACCTGCCTTTTTTCAGACTGTTATTAGTTTGAGCATTTAGAGAGTAAAAACAGTTGTTTATTTATGGTAATCTTTAATAGAAAAATCGGGGGGGACCGGATAAAATTGGTTTATATGGAATTGGAGGAGGTCAGGTAATATGAGTCAAATTTTATATTTAAATATCGGTATGCCGGAATTGCACCATTGGAATGGTAAGACCGAACAATCTGCTATCAAAAAAAAGGGTGTGTCCGAAGCTTTTCTTACAAAAGAGGGTTTCCAAGGGGATGGTGTTGCTGCTGCGGAATTTCATGGTGGACCTGATCGAGCGGTCTGTTTTTATCCGGCTGAGCATTATACACAATGGACAAATGAGTTCGGTATGCCTCTTCACCCCCCATCATTTGGAGAAAATATATCAGCTGATGGCTTGAAAGAAGCTGATGTTTATATTGGCGATATTTATAGGTTCGGTAATGCATTGATTCAAGTCGCCCAGGGACGAATTCCCTGTTCTAAAATATCAAAAAATAATGAGATAGAAGGGCTGTTGAAAAGGGTGGTGGAAACTGGTTTTACAGGCTATTTCTTTAGAGTGCTTGAAGAAGGCAAGATTTATGCAGATTCAAGAATAAGCCTCTTGGAAAGGAGTAAGGATTCCTTCACCATCCTTGAAGCGAATGAAGTTTTTTTCCGAAGAAGGTCAGATTACGAAGCGATTCAGCAGCTTCTTGAAGTAAAAGGGCTTGCAATGGCATGGCGGGTTCACCTGAATAATTTAATGCAGAAAAATTAAAATATTTTATTTATTCAGTTGACATTTAATTTTGTTGGTTTTATTATTAATATCAATATAACGTATAGCGTTGACGAAGAGTAGTAGCTGAAATGGATACTTCAGAGAGCTGATGGCAGGTGAGAATCAGCGTAGCTGTTCCAGTGAATGGACTTCCGAGCTTCCAAACCGAACCCTTAGGGGCGTAGGCTTTGGCGAAAGCCTTATCGTTACAAAAGGCAGGCATTAAGCATTCTTTCATGCTCGATGCTGTTAAGTGAGCCGGATTCCGGCTAATCAAGGTGGTACCACGGGTCTCTCGTCCTTATTTTATAAGACGGGGGACCCTTTTTGTTTGGGTTCGATTAGGATGGAGCACATCATTACTATTTAGTAATTTAATATCTGATAACTCGATGAGCAAGAAGAGTAAACAGGACATTTTCGTTACAGAGAGCCGGATGAGGTGGGAGCCGGTACGGAAATGCCTGTTGAATGGCCTTGCGAGAGGTGGCTTGAAAACAGTAGGGCTGCCCGGGATTCCGCCGTTAAAAGGATAGGGTATAATGAAAAGTGATTTTTTCCTGTACCTGAAGAGAGGGAGCTTTTTTAGTTCCAATAAGAGGTGGCACCGCGGTCCGTAACGTAATCGTCCTCTATACATGCGTATTTCATGTGCATGTATAGAGGACTTTTTTATTTTTTAAAGGCACTTTTCATAACTTGCTGCTATATCAGCCAAATGAAAAAATCGGCATCTGGCTTTTTATGAGTTTTTGTATTAACAGTTCAGAAGGCTCCTCGAAAA